>JAFVWV010000091.1 GCA_017501495.1 Bacteroidales bacterium
CCGCCCCGCAGGGGCAAAAGACCTTAGGCGGGGGCACCGCCCCCGAACGAGAGAACAACCGACAACTACCGCCCCGCAGGGGCATAAGAAACAAACAAAATAGACATGACCGATGTAGAGATTGTGCTCGTGAACACGGGCGAACGCAAGGTGGTGCCGCAGGGCACGCGGGTGGCCGAACTGGCCGCCGAATACACCAAACGGCGCATGGCCGAGAGCGGCAAGGCCGTGTGGCCCATATTGGGCGCACTGGTAAACAACAAGGTGGAGCCGCTGCAATACCGCATATACAACCCCAAGGTGATACGCCTGCTCGACATCACCGACCGACAGGGCTTCCGCATGTACCGCAATGCGCTGTGCTTCATGCTCTACAAGGCCGTGCGCGACAGCTATCCCGGAGCCGAGCTGAGCATAGACCACTCGCTGCAGAACGGATTCTACTGCAGAATTGAACAGAGCGGGCTGCCCGACCAAATCGAGGTGTGCCGCAAGGTGCGCGAGCGCATGATCGAGCTGCAGGAGCTAGACCTGCCCTTCGTCTGCCGCACGATGCTGATGAGCGATGCCATAGAGATGGTGCGCAAAGAGAACATGCCCAAGACGTTGCGGCTGCTGGAGAACCTGAAGCAGCTCTACATAGAGATGAACTTCCTCGACGGCACGGTGCACAAGGTGAACGGCAAGCTGGCCCCCTCGACGGGCTGCATCAGCACTTGGGACTTCCGCACCTTCGAGGACGGCTACCTGCTGCAGTGCGCCGACCCCGAGCATCCCGACAAGCTGTCGCTCTTCCAGGAGACGCCGAAGCTCTTCGCCATCTTCCGCGAGCACCACCGCTGGGTGGACCTGCTGCACACGCCGACGGTGAGCGACTACAACCGCATAGTGCACGACCAGGGGGCCAACCACCTGATACACCTGGCCGAGGCGCTGCACGAGAAGAAATACGCCGAGATAGCCGAGATGGTGAAGCAGAGCGGCGCACGCATGGTGCTGCTGGCCGGACCGAGCAGCAGCGGCAAGACCACGTCGTGCCGACGGCTGAGCGTGCAGCTGAGCGTGCTGGGCTACGACGTCAAGCAGCTCTCGCTCGACGACTACTTCCTCGGACGCGAGCGCACGCCCAAGCTGCCCAACGGCGAATACGACTTCGAATGCGTCGAGGCCCTCGACATATCGCTGCTCAACGAGCAGCTGCAGGCCCTCTTCCGCGGCGAAGAGGTGAAGATACCGACCTACGACTTCAAGCGCGGCGAGCCCTACTACAGCGGCAAGACGCTGCAGATGGGTCCGCGCAGCGTGCTGGTGGTGGAGGGCATACACGCCCTGAACCCCAAGCTGACGGCCCAGATAGACGACAGCCTGAAATTCAAGGTCTACGTCAGCGCCTTGACACAGCTGGCCATCGACGGGCAGAACATCATCCACGGCACCGACAACCGGCTGGTGCGCCGACTGGTGAGAGACAACAACTTCCGCGGCTGGGGCGCCTACGAGACGCTGCACCGCTGGCCCGAAGTGGTGCGCGGCGAGCGGATGCACATCTTCCCCTACCAGGAGAACGCCAACGTGATGTTCAACAGCGCGCTGCTCTATGAGATGGGCGTGCTGAAGGTATACGCCGAGCCGCTGCTGAAGCAGGTGCCAGAGAACTGCGAAGAATTCGCCATTGCACAGCAACTGCTGAGCTTCAGCGAGCTGATAGCGCCGATAGAGGCCAAGTATATACCCTACAACTCGATTATGCGGGAATTTCTGGGTGGGAGCTCGTTTGAGTATTAGAAAACCGGACACATGCCGTCCAAGACTATGGGAGCCTTTTGATAGAAGGGCTCCCTTTCTTTCAGCTGGGCCGCTATCTTGGTGTGTATGGCGTCGCGGTCGAGGCCGCGCATGGCCGGGCGCGGATTGCGGCTGCGGAGGGCGCGGTCGGTGAGCTGGTCGACGGTCATCTGCAGATATATGGCGGTGCCGTGGGCGAGGATGAAGTCCATGTTGCCGGAGTGGCACGGGGTGCCGCCGCCACAGGCTATGACGTAGCCGTCGAGGTCGGCGGTGGACCGCAGCACCTCGGCTTCGAGACGGCGGAAAGCCTGCTCGCCGAAGACAGAGAAAAAGCGCGAGACGGTGTAGTGGTAGCGTTGCTCGAAGGCGCGGTCGAGGTCGAGGAACCGCATGCCGCGGTCGGCGGCAAGCCGCCGGCCGAAGGTGGACTTACCACTGTACATATATCCCACGAGGTAGTAGTTCATAGATTACGATATTACAGATTATAGTGCCAACATGGCGCCCCGTAGGGGCGCAGGACCACAGGCAGGGAATTTATTCCCTGTGCTGTGCGCAGCGCAGGGAATAAATTCCCTGCCATATCAGTCAACGAACATGTGCTTCTCATCGAACGGTATATTGTATGCATCGGCAAACATCATGCATTCCTCACGAAACGACCGTACCTTATGGTGGTTTTCCTGATTTCGAATGTAATTCACGGTTTTCCCCAACAACGTCGGACTCACCGAAAAAGCGCCATATCCCTCTTGCCATGCAAACCCGGAATAATAGACATCCACACTTTTTATCCACAGACTCGACTTTGCCTTTACCACTTTGGCGAATTCGGCCACAGACATGGTCTTGGGAAGAGACGCCAGTATGTGTATATGATCCGGCATTCCGCCTATTTCCATCGGTATTCCACCTATGGATTTAATGATACCACCTATATATTCAAATACACGACCGATATCCTCTTTCCGTATTGTTTTTGAGGTGGATTTCACATGGAATACCATGTGCATATCGATTTTCACAAGAGCTGTCGCCATTTTCCTACGCCCCTACGGGGCTTTTTATATTCAACACGTTATTTTTCAATACAGGGAATGAATTCCCTGCCTGTATTCCGTTGTCCCTACGGGACATGGATGGTTTTTCTCGTTTTTTACACAGGGAATAAATTCCCTGTCTGTATTCCGTTGTCCCTACGGGACATGGGTGGTTTTTACGTTTTTTTCAATACAGGGAATAAATTCCCTGTCTGTATTCCGTTGTCCCTATGGGACATGGGTGGTTTTACGTTTTTTCAATACAGGGAATAAATTCCCTGTCTGTATTCCGTTGTCCCTACGGGACATGGGTGGTTTTACGTTTTTTCAATACAGGGAATGAATTCCCTGACTGTATTCCGTTGTCCCTACGGGACTATTCCGTCAATTCCCCATCAGCTCGCGGGCGGTCTGCAAGGCGGCGGGGGTGGGCGGGTCGGCGCTGAGCATGACGGCAATCTCGGTGAGGCGGTCGTCGGACACGAGCTCGCGGATGCGCGAAACGGTGCTGTCGCCGTCGACCTGCTTGTAGACCTTGAGGTGCTGGCTGGCGCGGGCGGCTATCTGCGGCAGGTGGGTGATGGCCACGACCTGCATACGACTGGCCATACGGCACATGATGCCGGCCACGGCGCCCGCGATGTCGCCACTGACGCCGGTGTCGATTTCGTCGAAGATAATCGTCGGCAGGAGAGTGGCCGAGGTGAGCATGGACTTGATGGCGAGCATGAGCCGCGAGAGTTCGCCGCCGGAAGCGACGCGCGATATATCGCGCAGCTCGGCGCCGCGATTGGCATTGAAAAGGAAAGCTACGGCGTCGTGGCCTGTGGGGCCATAGGTGGCCGTAGGTTCCAAGCCTACGGCAAAGCGCGCTTCGGGCATGCCGAGGTCGTGCAGGGTTGGAATAATGTCGGCGGCCAAGCGGTCGGCGGCAGCACGGCGCGAGGCGCTGAGGGCGTCGGCGGCCTGCTGCACGGCGGCGAAGGCACGGTCGACCTGCTCCATGAGGTCGGAAATGCGACTGTCGAGGGTGGCCATGGATTGCAAGCGCCGGTCGAGGCCATCGCGTATGGCTATGAGTTCGGCCACACTCTCGACGCCATGTTTCTTTTCGAGGCGGTAGATGAGGGCCAGGCGGTCGTCGACCTGCTGCTGGCGATCGGGGCTGAAGCTGATGCCGTCGGCGGTATGCTGCAATTCAGAATCGATATCGTCGAGTTCGATAAGTGCCGAATCGATGCGGGCGAGCAATGCTTCGGCATCGGGATGATAGGATGCTATATGGCCGAGGGCGCTCTTGGCCTGGCGCAGACGGCTCAAGACCGAGGCCTCGGAGTCGTCGTCGATGGCGGTGGCAGCGGCGGAGAGACCTTCACGCACGGCTTCGGCATGAGCCAGCAGCTGCGACTCCTGCTCGAGGGCGGCCTGCTCGTCGGCGTCGAGGCGGGCCTCGGCGAGTTCGTTGAACTGGAACTGCAGGTAGTCTTGCTCGCGGCGGTTCTGCGCCTCGACGGCGGTGAGTTCTTCGAGCTGGCGCTTGAGGGCGGTATATTCGGCGTAGGCGGAGGCATAGGAGGCCTTGGGGCTGATGCCCTTGACCGTGGCGGCGGCGAGGGTATCGAGCAGCGCGAGCCTGAAGTCACTGTCGGCCAGGGTGAGTGTCTGATGTTGCGAATGAATGTCGATGATATGAGAGCCGAGAGCCTTGAGGAAAGCGAGCTGGACGGGTGTGTCGTTGGCGAAGGCACGGCTTTTGGCCGAGGGCAGAATCTCACGACGCAGGATAAGGCGGTCGTCGTAGTCGACATCGCACTCGGCGAAGAGGCCTTCGAGGCCCAGGCCTGCAACATCGAACTGCGCTTCGACGACACACTTGCGTTCTTTGTCGGCCAGCACAGCTGCGTCGGCCCGCTGCCCCAGCAGCAGTCCGAGGGCACCGAGCATGATAGACTTGCCGGCACCGGTCTCGCCGGTGACAGCCACAAAGCCATCGCCAAAGGCAATGTCGGTCTCGCGGATCAGGGCATAGTTTTCTATATGTAGGGTTTGAAGCATACTGTCTATTGTAACATCGGCATAATCCGCTCGAGGGCGGCGACGAAAGCGTCGACTTCGGAGCGTGTGTTGTAGACGGCGAAGGAGGCGCGGACCGTGCCGGGGATGCCGTAGCGGTCCATGATGGGTTGTGTGCAATGGTGACCGGTGCGGACAGCCACGCCGAGTTGGTCGAGGAGCGTGCCCACATCGTAGGGATGGGCGTCGCCGACGAGGAACGAGAGTACGGCGGCCTTGTGGGGCGCGGTACCGAAAAGGCGTATGCCGGGCACGGCAGAGATGCGTTCGGTGGCATAGGCCAGCAAATCGGCTTCATGGGCGGCAATGGCATCGATGCCGGCATCGAGCATAAAGTCGATGGCCGCACCGAGGCCGAGCACATCGCCTACCGAAGGGGTACCGGCCTCGAAGCGGAACGGCAGCTCGTTGTAGGTAGTGTGTTCGAAGCTGACGGTGGAAATCATCTCTCCCCCACCCTGATAAGGCGGTATGTCGCCAAGCACATCCTCGCGGCCATAAAGAACTCCGACACCCATGGGGGCATACATTTTGTGGCCAGAGAAGCAATAGAAGTCGCAGTCGAGTGCCTGCACATCGACAGCAAGATGCGACACCGCCTGGGCACCGTCGACAAGCACCGGCACGCTGTGGGCATGGGCAATCTCCACTATCTCGCGGATGGGATTGACAGTGCCGAGAGTATTTGAAACGTGGTTGACGGCCACAATGCGTGTGCGGTCGGAGAAAAGCCTCTTATAAGCTTCGAGGTCGAGCACGCCTTCATCTGAGAACGGTATGGGTCGCAGGATGGCGCCTGCGAGCTGCCACGGCACGATATCGGAGTGATGCTCCATGCCGGAGACGATGACCTCGTCGCCGGGATGTATGTGCTTCCTGCCGAACGAGGCCGCCACAAGATTGATACTCTCGGTGGTGCCGCGGGTGAAAACTATCTCGTGACTGTGGCGGGCATTGACAAAAGCCTGCACTTGACGGCGGACAGCTTCGTAGCGCTCGGTGGCTTCGGCAGCCAGATGGTGGGCACCGCGATGGATATTGGAATTGAGGGTAAGATAATAGTCGGACAGAGCATTGACGACCGACAGGGGCTTCTGCGTGGTGGCAGCATTGTCGAGGTAGACCAACTGGTGGCCATGCACCTGAGTGTCGAGTATAGGGAACTGAGCCCGGATATTTTTCGGTATCATGACTTCTTGTTTTTCTTAACAATCCAACGGACCACAAAGAATGCCACCACGACGACCAACAAGAGCACAATGGCGACACTTATCTCGTGGCTGTACTTTTCCACCACAGAGATATCGCCGGCAAGATGGGCCAGATAGCCGAGTAGCGCCAACACGAGGTTCCACGCCAGTGCGCCGATGCCTGTGAAGAGGCAGAAAGCGCCGAAATTCATGCGCGAAAGACCTGCCGGGATGGAGATGAGCTGGCGGATGACGGGAATGAAGCGGCCCACGAGGGTGGACATGTTGCCGTGGTCGTTGAAATAGGCCTCGGCACGCACTATCTTCTCTTTTGACAGTTGCAGGACATGGCCCAGCTTACTTTCAGCAAATGCATATATTATGGGGCGCCCCAGCCAAAGGGAGAGCAGATAGTTGATGATGGCGCCCAGAAGAGCTCCGAGGGTTCCGAAAACAACCACCATCCACCACGACATGCCGCTCTGGCTCTGCTCGTCGAGGGCGACATAGACAGCCGGGGGTATTACCACCTCAGACGGAAAGGGAATGAAAGAACTCTCGACGGTCATAAGGGCTCCGACCGCCCAATAATTCATATTGTCATCGTACCAATGCAGGATATTGGAGACAAAACCGGCCGACGCCGTGTCGCCGCGCACAGCCTCGGCCACACCGGTCTGTGCGGTGGCCGATAGAGAAACGACGGCAAACAATAGTATAACAATATATTTTTTCATGATATGGATTATTGTTCATTATTAAATGGAGGCATCAGAGGGGCCAGACGCGGGTGTTCCCAAAGCGACGGGCATAACTCGTGAAGCATATTGACGTCGACATCGGGCAGAAGGCGGCGAAGGCTGTTGTAACGGTTGCTCATGAAATAGGCGGCCGCAAGGTATGTCGAATAGAATGGTTCATGCGGGTAAAGCTCGAGCGATTCGAGGGCGAAATCGATCAATATATCATAGACACCGCGATTGAAAAGGAAGATGGTGTAGAAGCGGCAATGCATCTCGGTGTAGCGATTGGACATAATCAGGCGCTCGAAGTAGTCGTTGGCGCCTTCGAAATTGTCCTTGACATCGTAAATCATGGCCATGCAGCAGAGGGCATCAGGGTTTTCGGAGTCTATCGCCAAGGCTTTCTTGGCCAGCGAAGAAGCCATCGAGACATCATCCTGCTGCAGGTGGCACATGGCCATCAGCGCCATGGCATCGGCGTCGTTTTCGTTCTCCGCGACAGCCTTGCGCAGGTAGAGCATGGCTGTGTCGAAGTTATTCTGTCGCATATAGAGCTGGCCGAGGGCACGGAAGACATCGGCCCGCTCGGTAGCGAACTCGAGCATGTGGGTCAGCGTGGTTGCAGCCTCGCCAACCGAGCCCATCTCCTCCTGCACACGGGCCAGTTCTATGAGCGCCATAGCGTAGTGCTTGTCAATGGCGATGGCATACTGCAGTGCGTCTGAAGCTTTCTCGCTGAGGCGCAGGTCTTGATAGATACATCCAAGGCAATACCAGCCCTCTTTGCTGTATGGGTTGGCATCGACGAAGGAGCGTAAATACTGCGCGGCATCTTCAAAGAGGCCGGCCTGTTCGCTGGTGTCGAGGTAATTGTACATCGTATCGGCATCCTGCGGGTCTTCGGCCAAAGCCTTTTTATAGTAGCGTATAGCCTCTTCGTAATCCTTTAGATGGTAGTATTCCTCGGCGATATTGGAGTAGATGCGGCCCACCTGCCATCCATCTGTGGCGGCTTGCAGAAAGTAGTCGATAGCCTTCTCGCTCTGCTTCAACTCGCTGTAGAGCACGCCGAGCGAATAAGCCACATCTGTGTCTTCCGGCGATTGGTCTTCGAGTTTCTGCAGTATCTCAAGAGCCTTCTCGTGCTTCTGGTTGGCTATGTACCAGTGGGCGCGGCGTATCTTTATCTCTGTGCTGTCGGGATAGAGCTGCTCGGCGTAAACGATGGCCGTGATGAGGGGCTCTTTGTCGCCCACTTCAAGGTAGTAGTCGATAATCATTTCAAGTTCGTCGACATCGAAAAACTGGCTGTCGCCGTGCATCACGGTACGCTCGAAGTCGAGCACCAACTGCTTGACCTCATCGTCGAAATCCGTAAATCTATCGTTGTTCTTGCTCATGTGTTTCTTCGTTTAGAAGGAGAATTTAATCATAAGTCCACCCTTGGTTGTCGAGTTGGGGTAGGCGTTGGATATATATGGCGTATTGATATTGGTCTGGAAGAAAAGCCGGGCGGTGAGCGACTGCGTCAGAGCGTACTCGGCGCTGACTTCGGCCATCCACACCTCGCTGCCCGAGGATATCTGACTCACATTCTGATTTATCTTGCGGATGTTGGTCATATTGCTGTTATAGGTCAGATTCAGCTGAAGCACCAGGTCGCTCTTCATGTCGAAGGGCTTGTCGCCCACTTTCAGCTGGAAGGCTATGTCCTTGATGCGGTAGCCTGCGCCGAAAGTGACGCCGTCGCGTGTGGTTTCTGTCAGCTGGTTGTTGCTGAACGAGAGAGCCAGAGTGCGGTTCTTCTGCAGCGAGAAATTGAACTGGAAACTGTTGACCATATTGACCGACACTCGTATGAGAGGGTTGAACTGCTCGCTAATCTGCACCGCCCCCATGCTCAACGGGGGTATATAGTCGCCGGTATTGTTGAGCACCGTCTCGCGGCCGTAGTCATAGTCTTCGCGGCCTGATATGGCGGCGTCGGTGTAGAAGTTGCCCACCGAGTAGGTCGACGTGTAGCTGTGCGACAGTGTTATGTTGGTGAACCACTTCTTCAGGAACTGAACCTTGTTCAGGCCATTGTAGTTGATCTTCCAATTGGGCAACGGCATCTTCATGAACGGCGAGAAGGGGCGTTCTTTGGCATCCTGCCCAAGGTAGGTGGCCAGGAACGCCGTGAGCAGCACCGTCTGCTGGTTGGCGCTATAGCCCGCCGGGAAAGTCTCGCCAAGCATGGTGTCGAGCACCTGCTGGCTGCTGTAGGGGTCAGGGTTGGCGGCTGCCAGCCGGTCGGCCACAGAATGTCGGTTGGCAAGGAAGCTGGCAAAGAGTTCGTCTCTGTTGACGAACGCCGTCGACATAGTCCATGCCGTGGTGGTGTAGGCACCGGTCATCACATACGACAGCGGTCCCTCGACCGACTCCCATTCCGTCATGTATTTGTAGTAGTACTCCTCGCGCGAGCTGTAGTTCTCCGTACATGTGAGCGAAATCTTGAAGTCGCGTATCGGCTCCAGCTCTGCCGACAACGACAGGGTGCGGTTGCTGCTCATCTCATGCGGTGTGTTGAACAGGGTGTCTTTGCTCAACAGGTCGTAGCGCAGCAGGTCGTCGACCACGTCCTGGTTATAGCCCAATATATATCCTGGACCGGGAGTCCAATGGTGCTGCGGGTCAAGGCCCACAAGCAACGGCTCACCCATATAGCCCGGCAGACGCGACCCGTTGGTGATATTGACTGATGCGTTGAAGCTCTTCAAGGCGGTTACGAACCGCAGCGCGAAGTATCCCGCTTCCTTCAGAGACTCAATCAGTTTGGCATGCCGCAGGCTGTCGGCCGCCGCAGCCGAATCCTGCGCCGTCATCGGCTTGGCCTCGGTCTTCTTCTGCTGGCGGTGGGTGGTTTGACGCTTGGGCTGTTTGGCAGCGTTGGCTTTCTTCAGCAGCGGTATCTTGTTGTAGAGGGTGCTCATGTTGCCCGAGGCCGATGCCTGCATGGTGGTCGTGTTCTGGAGCACCGAACCCATCGAGGCAAGCGCCTGCGTGGTACCCTGGTAGTTGTAGGCTGTGCGATAGCTCAGCGGCATGCGCAGGAAGTCCAGGTACGGCAGTTTGTTTATCGGAAGCTCATAGGAGGCATTGATCGACTGTTGGAACTGCTGCATCGTGCCACCATCGGCCAGCGATGCCCAGATGCTGTCGGTGGCCGCTCGGTCTATCGGACCTATCGGCTCGTCGATGCGGGCATTGGCGTTGGCCGAGTATTGGATGTGGAAACTCTTCGAGAGGTCGTATTGCAAGCCGTAGTTGCGCTGCCACGTGAATTGCTTGAAATATGTCGGCTTCAGTATCACCAACGCGGCGCTCTTGTTTCGCAGCATGGTCTCTTCGTAGTCGCGGTAGATCTCCGTGCTGAAGCTGATGTTCTTGGGCAGATAGTAGAAGTTTATGTCTTTGATGATTTTCCAATACTTGCTGTCGAAGAGTTTCACCTTGTCGAAGGGCTTCACCTCTTTGGGCTGCACAGCGTAGTTGTAGGTGAATCCGCCGCGATGCTGGTCTTTGGTGTAGTGTTCGGTCTCGTCGTCCGACATGCGTTCGTGACTGTAGGCGTAGCTCAGGCTGAAGTTCTCTATATCGTAGATGTGCTGTTTCAGTGCACCCTTGCCAGTGCGGTCTTTGTGGATGTTGGTGAAGGTGAGGTTGGTGGTCGTCTTGTGTCGCTGCGTCATGTCGCGCACACTGTCGCGCTCGGCACCGGCGCTGAAGGTCTGCAGGTCGTCGTAGAGCAACACATCGGGGTTCAGCGGGTTGAATTCCGGACTGCCTATCTCCTTGTTGTAGTCCAGATAGAGCGGCAGATGCAGTCCCCACTCTTCGGGCACGAACTTGCCCAGCTCCATATCGAGCGTGCTCTGGAACGTGAAGGTGTTCATCAGCTCTTCTTTGACCAGCGGGTCTTCCAGGTTGCCGAAGTTGGCAGTGGTATAGCTTCCATAGAGCGACAGGTTACCCACATCGGCCAGATTGGTGCGCGCCAAGGCCATCGCCGCCCAGCCGCCTTTGTTGATGTAGTCGCTCAAGCGCAGCTCGTTGACCCACACGACGGCCGACTTCGGCAGCATGTCGTTGCCATCGGTCAGGCTTTCTTTCTTCGGATTGCGTATGCCAATCATGATGACCTTTATCTTGCCGAGGTTGGGGCTGCCGAGCACCGTGTATTTTTTACCGTCGACCTGTTCCGAGTAGAGCAGCGTGGGCGAGTAGCCGCCTTCGCCGTTGCGTATTTTGATGTTGCGGTTTGTCTTGATGTCGGTCATCTTCTGTATGTCGATATCCACGTTGTTGGCCGCAGGCCAGATGGCGTAGGGGTCGTCGCCGGGCGTGTACCACGGAGTGAATTCGAGCGGCATCTCGTACTCATAGTAGTTGTTTGTATAGTCGCTGCCCAGTCGCACGAAGAGGCGCAGGTCGCCGTCTTTTACTACGTCGTTGGCATACTTCTGCTCGGCGTGGACGAACATCTTCATGTGGCCGTAGTAGCGCAGGTCGTAGCTGCTCGCGCGGTAGATGGCTCGCGCGTCGCCCGAAGCCAGCTGATCTACGTCGAGCGACATGGCCTGCTCGTTGAGCTGCGTGTAGCTGCTGCTGGTGCTGTACCATTCTTCGCGTTGTATGCCCGGAGGCAGCACGTAGGGCACCGGCTGGCGGCTGCCGTTCTCTTCTATGTTCACCGTGCTGATGCTGAACGATGTCTCCTCGGTGGTGCCGGTCGGATAGTCGCCCGGCTGCAGCAGCTCTTCACTGTATTTGCGCCATGTGGAGTAGACAAGGTCCAACGTGGCAAAGCGCAGTATGACCGGCTCCTCGAACTGGTTGAGGAACATACGCATGAAGCGAATACTCTGATAGCCGTTGATGTTGCCCACCTTGGCGTCCGGCTCGCGGATCGGTATGCGGAACTGGTACCACCGGCAGTCGGTGGTCTCGCCGTTGGCCAGGCGCACGTTGTGGGCATCCTGGATGTCGACGATGTGGTTCTCGCCGATCACCATGCGGTCCGGCCGCAGGTCGATGACGTACTGGTAGTAGTTCTCGGCTTCGCTGAGGGTGTTGTCTTTGTTGATGTCTTCGACATTGGGATAGGCCGAGCCGCTGGTGTTGTAGCTCTCCTCCATGTCCTGGTCCACAGGCGAGTTGCCCTCGGGGTTGTTATAGCGTTTGTAGCGGTCGTTGACCTTGGTGTTCGCGTCGTCGTAATAGCTGCTGCGGAAGTAGCGGAAGTCGTCGGCCGAGGGGTCGTCAGTGGCCTGGCTGTAGGCTCCGCTGGCAGTGCCGAAGCGGTCGGCCACGGCGTCGATATACCACTGGAAGAACGACTGCTCGTCGGCGATGCCGTTGGTAGACCCCAGTCCGTCGTAGCCCACGTCCTGGTATTTGCGGCTCGCTTCGTCGTTGTCGAAGGCGTTGACGATGGGCTGCGTCGTCGGCACACGCCCCCAGATGGTGGTGTCGACATTGATCACCGTCAGGCTGGTGGGCAGTCCGTTCTCGAACTGCTTCCGCCCGTCGCGCAGTATGTCCTCGCTCACGTCGCCGAGGTTTATGTACAGCTTGCCGCCGCTGTGGTTCGGATTGTCGATGAAGGGGTCCATCAGCCAGAACTCGATAGTCTCGATGTTCTGCGTCTCGAAGTCGGTGTACTCCATCTTACGCATGATGCCGCCCCAACGCGAGGCGGGGTTCTGCAGGTGTCCGTCTTGGGCCAGACCGGCGCTGTAGGCCGTCGGAGCCACATCGTAGTTGTACGGGCCGCGCTCGTCGGGGTAGTAGGCCAGGTTCAGCTCGTAGATGTTTGTCGGCTGGCCCGAGGCCAGGTCTTTGTTGGGGAACACCTCCTGCTCATATATACGGCGGGCGTATGGCAGCGAGAGGTCGTCTGCCGTGATGTTCGACGGACGGTTGCCGGTGTTGTAGAAGTCGTTGCTGATGCGGTACCACGCCAGTTTGGCGCGGTTGAAGCCGTAGGCCAGCCCCGTGCCGGGAGCCGACTCCGGGAACATGGCCATCGGTGTCTGGTAGTCCTGCGGCGTGCTGGCCAGAAACCACATCGTCGGGCTCTTGAGGTCGATACTGCTCTCGGCGCCCTCGAAGTCGTCCACGTAGCTCACGCTGCCCTCTTTCATGCCGGTGCTGCTCATGCCGGGTATGAAGTGGGCAAACTCGGCCTGCAGGCTCAGCGTGCTGGGGGCCTTGGTCTGTATGCCGGGCAGCATATCCATGATTTTGGTGATGATCGGCGCCTCGTGGCTGTAGTTGAGGTCGAGCCCCCAGATGGTGTTGCTCGTCGGCTCGTCGCCGAAGTTGTTCTTCTGCGTCATCGGCTTCTCGCGCAGGTTCATCACCGTGGCGCCGAGGTTGAAGTTGGGCTGGAACTCGTAGTTCAGGTGCAGGCCGAGCATGCGCTTGGTGGTCATGCTGAAGCTGTTGTTCTCCGAGCTGACGCTGATGGGCGTGTTGCTGCTGAGCAGGCTCTCGTTGATGATGCGCACCGTGCCCATGGTGTAGTCCACAGTGTAGTCTACGTTTTCAATCAGCGGCATGCCGCCGGCGGTGACGGTCACCGACCCCGGCGTGACGCTGTAGCCCAGCGATATCTCGCCGCTGACGGTGCTTGAATAGTAGCCCTCGAGGTAGAACTTGTTGCGGTCGGCATATTGCCGGGCCAGGGTCTGCGTCATGGTGTAGAGCGAGTCGAAGCAGTACTGGTCGGCAAAGTCGTCGTCGCCCAGTATCTCGCGCAGGTCTTTGCCGAAGGGTTCTATGTAGGGGAAGAAGATGCGGCCCGTCGAAGCCTGTATGATGCCTCCCTTGAAAGCTGCCGAGTCGAACCAGTCGAACACTCCGTCGGCGTAGTAGTAGCTCTGCGAAGCGTCCATCCTGTCGAGCCCGAAAACCTCAATCAGCGGCTTGCCCTGCTGCGGCCCGTCGGTGAAGAAGCCTATGCCCACGCCGCCCTCGGGGTCTTCGTAGAGGATGTTCAGCCTGAAGCCCTCGCGGCTCAGCTGGCTGCTCCGCAGGAAGTAGACGTTCTTCATCATCAGCTTCCACAGCGGTCCGTGCGTGTTCACGGATGTGCTCTTGAGCAGTTTGACGATGAGCGTGTTCGGGTCGTTCACACCGTCGGTCGTCAGTTCGCCCACCTGGTAGACGTTTGTGTCGCCCACCACCTGGTATTGGAAAGCCACGGCCAAAACCTGGTCGTTGCTCAACGGCTGGTTCAGCGTGATGAAGCCCAGCTGTGCGTTGTAGGTGTACTCGTTGCTTTGAAGCAGGCGCGCACTCTCTATCTTCTCATAGTCCTCGCCGCTCGTCATGCCCAGCCCCTGCATATAGCCCGTCACCGAGTTGATGCTTCGCACCGCCGAGGTGTTAATCAGTTCGAGCAGGTTGTTGCTTGTGTTCGACGGCATCGCACCGCCGCTCCCCACCACGCGGCTGTTGCTCGGGGTGCGTTCGCCCAGGTCGGTCAAGGCCAGTATGTTGCGGTTCTGCGTGACGGCGGCGCCCACATTGGTCCGCCATACTTCGAGACGTATGATTTTCACGTTGCTGTTCACCACCGGCAGGGTGCTCAGCGCCTTGTTGTAGTTGTCGCGGAAGTATTGCGCGATGAAGTAGTGGCGGTTCTCCTCGTACTCGTCAGCCCTTATCTCGAATTCGTGGCTGCTGGCTCCGCCCTGCACCTGCATGTTCTCCGTGCTCGTCTCTTTCTCGCTCAGCACAGCGTCTATCGTCAGCTTGCCGAACTTCAGCTTCGTGTGGAAACCGAAGAGCTGCTGGCTGCCCTTGATCAGTGTGGTGCTCAGCGGAAACGAGATGTCGGCCGCCTCGAAGAGCTGCAGTATGTCGTCCTCCTTGCCCTCGTACTTGAGCTTGATTTTGTTCTCGAAGTCGAAAGTGGCCTTCGTGTTCTCGTTGATGTCGAAATCGATGAGGTCGCCTATCTTGGCGTTGAGGTTGATCTGTATGTTCTCGTCGAAGTCGAAGGTCCAGTAGCTGCGCTGGCTCGCGTCGCGCTGCGGATCGTCGCGGAAATTGTTCACCAGCTGGAACGTCAGCTCAGCGCTTCCGCTGGGTGTAATCTTTATTTCGGGCACCTTGTTCAGCAGGTCCAGTTTCTCGCCTATCTGGTTGAAGCCCGGTATCTTGCTCAGCAGTCCGCCTTCGGCGTTGTCCAGCACAGTGCCCTCGCGCTTCTCGTTCCGGTATTGCTCCATCAGCTGGTCCATCTGCCAGTCTTGATATTCCTCAAAAGTCATGAATTCCCGCCCCAGCACCAGGTCGCCCAGCTTCGTCACACGCACATAGCTCCCCGTGGCGGCGTCGTACTCCACCGCCGTGCTCACGCCGGCCGGCTGGTAGCCGCTGCCCATCGGCGTATAGCCCAAACTGTCGCTCTGCGCCCGTCCTGCAGGGACCAGACACAGCACAAACAGCATCATTATCAGTATATATCGAGCCTTCAGGGGCATTTATTGTCTTTCGTCAAATAGTCAATAAACGCCAACAGTCCCGTTTTATTGTGCCCAAAATACGTTAAATTTATAAAAAAAAGAACACTTTCGGCACCAACCATCACCCACCCTGCAAGGGTACCGGTAGCGCATATCAACGATACTTCAACGATATATCAACGATATTTCGACGATTTTAATCGTCGAAATATCGTTGATATATCGTTGAAGTATCGTTGATATGCGCTAC
>JAFVWV010000092.1 GCA_017501495.1 Bacteroidales bacterium
CGATAATAATAGTAGGTTTGAGGTACGAGACCTGTGAAAGTGAAGAAGGTGTCAGTGGTGGTATATACGGTGGTGACACTGTCGATGAAATTATACGCAGTGCTCAAAGCCACTTCGTAGGCTTGGGCGCTGCAGCCTGTCCATCTGACAGATATCTCGGTGTCGGTATAGCCAGTTCTCGCAAAATCCTCAGGCGTCTTGCAGCCGGTAAACTCCACCACATTTATGTTGTCCACCATCGTTAGACCGTAACTTGATGTTTTGCTGAAAGCAATATAGACCTGCCCGAGAGTGGCATCCTCGATGGCGAAATCATACGTTGTCCAGCCATTGTCGGAATAGTTGGCCGATCCCATCTGCACGAATGTCGAGGCGTCGCTGGAGTTGGTCACATAGCCGTAATAGAAATCGCCGCTACCGTTCCGTTCGAAAGCCACGCGAAGTCCAGTAGCAGGTATGGCGACAGGCTTGTTGAGCACCGTGAGGCCGGCGTTGCTGAAAGATAGATATGAGTTGTTGTCGGCGACCTGTACTGCAGCGCCGCTTCCTTGTGCAATCCAGCATGGCGGCAGCTGATCGGCAGTGGCGTCCTCGAAATCTATGGCGGCGGGCAGCGTCAAGGCGTCGCAGGCGGTGGTGAATCCGACGCTGGCACTGGCCGACAGCGAGCCGTCGCTGCACATGCTGCTCAACACGGCGGTATAGGCCGTGGCGGGGCTGAGGCCGGTGGCGGTGTAGCTGGGTGTGGTGCAAAGGTGTGTGGCGCCACCTATGACGAGCTGCCACACGCTGGCGTCGCCGGCTTCCCAGCTGAACTGGGCCGTGGTGCCGGTGATGGCGCCGACGTTGAGCCCCTGCGGAGCCGCGCAGGCTGCACAAGGATTGCCCAGATAGAGCACCTCGCCGTTCAGGTTGGCGGCCGACGTACAGGTATAGAGCGGCTCGCTGAGCGAACTGCTGCTTATGGTGAACCTCACCTCGTCGTCATAGTTGCCTTTGTTCCAGACGAAGCTGAGCGGCACATTGGCGCCCACGTTGTAGGTGTAGGTCTGAAGGTTTTTGCCCATGGCACTGGTGACGACGATGGAGTCAAGTGTGGTGCCGTTTTGCTTGATGACCAGACTGCCGCCGTTCCATCCGTCGCCGTAGCTGTCGGCGGCGGTGACGGTCAGCAGGCATCCGCCCTCAATCGTGGTAGTAAATTGGAGCGGTGCGCTGAACGCCGTGTCGCCATTAGAGCAGATGCCAGCCACCTGCACGGTGTACTGCGTGGCCGGGGTGAGCTGGCTGATAGCGACGGAGTTCTCAGTGACTGGGTAGGCCGCACCGTCGAGGTAGACCTTGTAGCCAGTGTAGGCCGACGAACCGTTCCACTGAAAGACAGCTTCGGATGACGAGATATTGACAAGCGTCAGCCCCGTCAGCGACGGGCAGTCGCTACTCACAATCTTCACATCGTCGATACCCATCTGCCACATGTCTTCGACATCCCAGTGGCGAAAGGCAATCCAAATGGTCTGGCCCGCATAGTCTTCGAGCGGGTAGGTCACTGTCTCCCACACCTGTTCAGTCGTGAAGGTGTAGTCGTAAATCTGCACTCCGGCCAGGAAGTCGGCCACCGTTCCACCCGTGGTCGAAATATAGACCGAATAGTGCTCCGGATAGGAGCCACTATAGTTATAGTCATCCCACGAGAGGGTGAATACACCGTTTCCCAACGTGATGGCCGGGCTCACCAGCCAGTTGTCGGGCGCATACGCACCATCGTCGCCATACGACTCCGATATGACGTAGCCGTCGGTGACAGTCCAATTGTGGCCGTCGGCATCGTTGTCGATTGCGGTCCAACTGCCCAAGCCGTTGTCGAACGTCTCCTCATAAGGAGCCGACACCGCCCCCTGGGCGCTCAGGCTCAACGGCAGCAGCATGGCCGCCACGATGAGCAAAAAATGTACATGTTTTTTCATAATGTTGTGTATTTTATTGTTGTTTTTTTTTCTTTTTTTGACCAAAATATCACAAACGTGGCATGTTTTTACATGTCGCTGTGGCAGTCAGAACGGTGATTATAGTGTTGTAAGTAATTGGTCATCAGTCTCTCCCCTCTCTCCGGAAGACTCACTGATTGTTACCGCAAAACTATGAAAGATTTCTTATATATGCAAATTTTTTTTTCATCCTGCCTCATTTTTTTATCCACCTCCATCAATGCAGTCCGAACCCGTCATGACAAAACAGGGCCGCAGCCACGCTGACACGTGGCTGCGGCCCTGCAGTATCTATTTTTTCTTTTTTATTCAGCCGAGTGGGCGTTGGCGTCGGGGTCGACGCGCTTGATCATGCCCTGCAGTGCCGTGCCTGGACCGACCTCTATAAACTCGGTGGCTCCATCCTTGAGCATATTCTGCACCGTAGCCGTCCAGCGCACGGGCGAAGTGAGCTGCATCAGGAGGTTCTTCTTGATCTCGGCGGGGTCGCTGACCGGCAGCGCGCAGACGTTCTGGTAGCAGGGGCACACCGGCTTGCTGAAAGCCGTCTTCTCGATGGCCTCGGCCAGCTCGATGCGGGCGGGCTCCATCAGCGGGCTGTGGAATGCACCACCCACCGCCAGCGGAAGGGCTTTGCCCTTGACCTCTTTGACTTTCTCGCAGGCACGGGCCACACCCTCGTTCGTGCCGCTGATGACCAGCTGGCCCGGGCAATTGTAATTGGCCGGCACAACGACTTCTCCCTCGATAGAGGCACAGATGTCTTCGACAGTCTTGTCGTCGAGCTTCAGCACGGCGGCCATCGTCGAAGGGGTCTTCTCGCAGCAGCGCTGCATGGCGTTGGCGCGGGCAATGACGAGGCGGAGTCCGTCTTCAAAGCTCATCGCTCCGGCAGCCACCAAAGCCGAAAACTCGCCGAGCGAATGTCCACCGACCATGTCGGGCTGGAAGGCACTGCCCATATACTTGGCCAATATCACGCTGTGGAGGAAAATGGCAGGCTGCGTGACGCGGGTCTGCTTCAGGTCGTCGGAGGTACCGGCAAACATAAGGTCGGTGATGCGGAAGCCGATAATTTCGTTGGCCCGCTCGAACATGGCGCGACACTCGTCGCTGCCGTCGTAGAGATTCTTGCCCATGCCCACAAACTGGGCTCCCTGTCCAGGAAATACGTATGCTTTCATATATCTTGATTTTTACTGTTTTTTAGCATTAACGACAGTTGATTGAAAATATTGCGTGGTCGTGGCACACCGAATGCCGCCGGCGGCAGACGGAAGATGCGCACGGCCAGCAGCAGCTGTGCGGCAGCCATGAAACTCTGTGCCGCAAGCGATGCCCAGGCCGACCCTACGGCGCCAAGATGCGGTATGAGCATGACGTTGACCACTAAATTGATACCGAGGCTGACGGCGGCGAATATATTGAGCTGGCGCAGATGGCCGCCGGCGGTCAAGAGGGTGCCGAAGATATAGGTGAGGCCGATGGGGATGATGCCGAAGATGAGCACGCGGAACACCGGCACATACACGGCCCCGCGACCGGGATAAAGCAACTCCACAAGGGGGTCGGCCAGCAGTGCACAGACCACGGCAGCACCGACAGCGAAGAGCATCATGGGCCAGACGACGAGGCGCAGGGCACCGACAAGCGGCGCGGGCGACGGCGCGGACTTTTGGTCGGCCAGGATGCGGGAGAATACCGGCAGCAGCGGCACGCTGACAAGGTAGGCCACCATGGTGAGGGCATCGAGCAGACGGAATGCCCCTGCAAAGATGCCGGCCTGCGCATCGTCGGCCATGAGCCCCAGCACGATGCTGTCGACGTGGCCATAGGCCGCCATCAGGAGCACCAGCAGCGCGAACGGGGCGCTCTGGCGCAGGATGACAAGGAAGAGGCGGCGGTCCCACCGAATACGGCGCAGCCCCGCCTTGCGCCCGATGACTATCAGGGCCGTCAGCGCCGTGATGCTGTAGGCGGCCAGCTGGGCGTAGACGAAGTATTCAATCCTGAATGCTGAATGCTGGATGCTGAATGGCCCCCAAAGTAGCAGGCCGCAGATGACAATCATCAGCAATCGGTCGAGCACAGAGAAAAGGCTGGCCCAACGGAAGAGCAGCAGACCTTCGAAGTTGCTGCGCAGATAGAGGATGAGCGAGTTGAGAAACTGGCAGAGCGTGAGCAGCGCCAGCAGGCGGAACTCGTCGCTGCCGTAGCCCAGCAGCAGACCGACGCTGAACGTCGCCACAAGATAGACTCCGAACAGCAGCAGCTTGATGCCCAGGATGCTGCTCAGGTATTTGCCTATGAGCTGCGGATGCCGCGCTATGTTGCGCGTGTTATAGCTGGTGAGCCCCAGGTCGAGCAGGATATTGAAGATATAGCTGAAGCTGAAGAGCGCGTAGTAGAACCCGTAGACCTCGTTGCCGACGGCATTCTGCACGCCCACCTCGACACCGAGAATCCAGAATGGCTTGACCAGAAAATTGGCCAAGAGCACCCAGAACAGGCCCGAGAGAAGCTTCTTTTGCATAGGCTATCGTTTAGGGAGCGGCCGCGGAGAGTCGACTTTACGCATAGGCTCGAAACCACCTTCCAGACGCCCCATCCCGTTTTTTTTCATTGTTTGTCGTTCATCCTCTTTTTTGTTTTTCACGGTCCAGCGCTCTTCCATCTCCCATTTCTCACGCAGCTGGAGGGTTTTCTCGAAGAGGAATATCTCTTCGGGCTGGCGTCCGCCGAGGTAGTCGCCCGGCGTCCAGCGCCCGTTGGAATCGGCGTCGGCCACAGCGCGCAGACGGTACTCGCCGGCTGGCAGATGGTCGAAGACGAGGGTGGGCAGCGGCGATTGGAGGGTGGAGAGCTGGCGGACGACAGTGTCGCGCTTGTCGAGCACCTCGACCACCAGAGGATGAGCGAGGCGGTTGTCGACATGCAACTTCAACGTGCCGTAGTCTTTTGGGGTGAGGTCTATTTTAAGGCTGTCGGAAGGGTGGCCGTAGATGTCGGTGAACAGGCTGTCGCGCAGGCGGATGGTGTAGCGTTCGCCCGAGCGCAGTGTGGCCATGATGCGGGCGCCCATGCCGTCGGTATCGACCACGATGGGTGCCGAGGTCAGCGAGCTGTCTTTGAGCAGCATGACGGTGCAGACAAGACTGTCGGCCACGGCGGCCACAGGGTTGCGGAAAGCGAGGCGGAGGTCGTCGTAGTAGGAGGCCTGACCGGCGCAGAGGGCCTTGACCAGCGGTTCGGCGGCTTTCTGCTGAGTCTGTCCGCGGCCGCGACGGCCGCGTGTCGCTTCACGGTACTTGAGCCGCAGCGTGTCGGCGAGGCCCGAAGGGTCGACAAGGACCAGCCGGGCGGAGTCTTTCTGCTCGTCGGCAAGCCAAACGTTGAGTGTGTCGGCGCTGGCGCCGAGGCGCATGACGAGGCTGTCGCCCGTGAGCGAGGGCTGCTGCATGGGCAGGGCGGTGCTGACGACAATACGCCCCTTGCCGGTGAACTCGGCCTTCAGCAGGCGCTGCACGCGGCGGTCGGGCACGGAAACGCGCAGCGTGGGCATGGCGGAACTGTCGACGACACTGTCGGCGGCAAAAAAAGCTGTGTCCCACGCGGCGGCTTCGGCAAGGCCAAGACGCAGGTCGCGATTCTTGTCGTCGAAGGCCACGAGGCGATAGCGCCCGGCGGGTATATAGTGGAAAGCGAAGCGGCCTTGGCGGTCGGTGCGGGTGACGTAGTCGGGCCGGGCGAAGCGGGCGATGGTGTCGGTGCTGTCGGCGGTGAAACGCTCGGCGCGATAGGCGAGCACGCTGAGGCTCTCGGCCCATGGCTTGCCGCTGCGGGCGTCGGCGGTGCTGACGGCAAGCATGAGGGTGTCCATGCCCGGGCCGGTAGAGAAGACATACTCGAACGAAGGCATGAGATTGCCCTCGGTGAAGTCGGCCACGGCATCCTTGAACTGGAAGAGGTATGTGGTGTTAGGCTGCAGGGTGTCGGTCCACGAAACCTGCACCCCTTTGCCCTTGACGGTGTATTCAGGTTTCTGCTTCAGCGGCGGCGAGACGAGGACGTTTTCGTTGGCGTTCTTGAGGACCACGTATTCGTCGAACTCGACGTAGAAGCCCTGGCGGTCGAAGTTGCGGAGCGCATTGGCGGGTTTGGAGCCTACGGCCACGGGGGGCTGCACGTCGCGCGGACCGCCGGAGGGGTAGCCCTGCTTGGCGCACGACGAGGCGAGCACGACGAAGAGCGAGAGAAGGAAAACGCTGGAATGTCTCATTTCTCTACCTCAGCCAAAGAGTTCGTTGAGTTCGCGGTGCATGGCGTCGAGGGCCTCGTCGACGGGCGAATGCTGCGCCGCCGAGGCGAAGATGCTGGCGGCAAGGCGCGTGGGGTCGGTCTCGGAGCTGAGGCTCACGGCCGAACTGTTGACCAGGTTGATCATCTCGTCCTTGGCCTCGCGGATGCGGGTCCAGAGATCGGTGCTCAGATAGACCTGCTGCGAGAGGTTGTGTTCCCACTCGTCGCGGATATTCTTGGTCATCACGCCTTGGAGCAGACGGAGGTCCATGCCGGGCTGGTAGCAGCGCAGCACGAGGCTGTTGGGGCTGATGCGCTCGAGGAAGAGGGCCATGCGCTCGTAGGCCTGCAGGCGGATGGGAGTGACCACGCGCAGCGTCTCGGCGCGCTCGTCCATCTTCATCTGCAGCAACTGCTCTTTCTGACGGCCGTCGAGCCAGCGCTTGACGAGGCGGTAGAAAATCCACCCGCTGAGGGCCAGGGTGCCGAGAACGGCAACGACCATAAGGGCAAAAAACATGATTGTCACTTTCATTGTCTATAGAATTTTCAGTTGTCTTGCATCAATTTATCGACCAGTTGGCGCACGCCGCGGGTGGCCACATCGCGGATGAAGGTCACCTTGCGGCTCACGGGCACCTCCTTGGGGTCGACCACATAGCATTCGGCCGTGCGCGGCACATAGTGTATGAGGCCGGCGGCGGGATAGACCACCATCGAGGTGCCGACGACGATAAAGATGTCGGCCTCCTGGCACATCTGCGATGCCGGCTCGATATTGGGCACAGCCTCGCCGAACCAGACGATGTGGGGACGGAGCTGGGTGCCGTCGGGTGCAAGGTCGCCGATGTTGATGTCGCGGTTGCCAACCTCGACAATGAGGTCGGGGTGCACATCGGAGCGGCCTTTGCTGAGCTCGCCGTGCAGATGGAGCACATGGCTGCTGCCGGCGCGCTCGTGCAGGTCGTCGATATTCTGGGTGATAATCTGCACGTCGTAGCGCTGCTCGAGGCGGGCCAGCTGGCGGTGAGCCTCGTTGGGCTCGACGCTGTAGAGCTGCCGGCGGCGCTCGTTGTAGAAGCGCAGCACAAGCTCGGGATTGCGCTCGTAGGCCTCGTGTGTGGCCACATCCTCTACGCGATAGTGCTCCCAGAGGCCGTCGCTGTCGCGGAATGTGCTGATGCCGCTCTCCGCACTGATGCCTGCTCCTGTGAGAATTACGACCTTTTTCATCTTTGTCGGGTATTGATTCGGACTGCAAAAATACGTAAAAAAAACGACATAACGCGCAATTTATTTTATAAAGCCCCAAAAACAACATCCGTCCACCCCCCGTCAGACAGGGGTCCGGTTCGGCCGTTGTACAGTACTTGTACAGTATATGTACAGTACTTGTACGCTTTATAAACGTACAAGTACTGTACAAGTAGCGTACATATAGCGTACAACGAGGCAAGAGGCACCTTGCATGACCAATATAAAACACTGATAAACCAGCATATACAAAATGACCCCTCGCGGATTTGCGAGCCGGATTTCCGGTCCGGACAAAACCAGGCTCCACGGCGGCAGGCAAACCGGAACGGAAATCTTAACGGATGCTTTTTTATTGAGCACAATTTGTAAAACTTTCTTATCTTTGCAGCATCAACAGCCACACATCATGACAGACAAAACACTGACAATCAAATATCACGAATACGCGTCGACCGCCGAACTGCCGGAAGCCGACCGGCAGTTGCTGCAGGCCGCCGTCGAAGCCGCCGACGGAGCCTACGCACCATATTCTTCATTCCATGTAGGCGCGGCGGTGCGGCTTGACGACGGCACAATAGTGCGCGGCAGCAACCAGGAGAACATAGCCTACCCCTCGGGCCTCTGCGCCGAACGCACGGCCCTCTTCGCCGCCGCAGCCCAGCATCCGCAGGCAGCGGGCTTCGAAGCCATAGCCATCGTCGGGCGAAACCGCGAGGGCCGGCTCTGCGCCGCGTCGCCCTGCGGTGCCTGCCGCCAGGTAATGAGCGAATACGAGCAGCGCCAAGGGCACTCCATGCGGGTGCTCTGCCTGATGGACGGCGGCGCGGTGCGCGTGGTCGGAAGCGCGGCCGACCTCCTGCCGCTGGCCTTCGAGATGTAAGTCCAAAACACGCCGGCCGACGGCCGAAACAAGCCCCGCAGACAGCCGCACCGAGGGGGCGCACGCAAAAAAGCACAAGCAACAACGCTCTATAGAACAGCCTTTTACAACACACAACAACCTTTGGATGAGAAAAAAATTTCACCACATGCGTTTTTATTTGTATTTTTGCACGCTTAATTTTAGAGAAAATAAATAACAAAAAATAACTAATAAACACAGAAAATGGGAATCATTGGAAGTATCAGAAAGCATTCGATTTGGGCAGTTGTCGCTGTCGGCATTGCCATTCTCGCCTTCATCATCGGCGACATAGCCGGCAACCAGAAGGGCCCCGGTGATTTGGGCCGCGTCAACGGCGAGGCGATGACGCAGCAGCGCTTCAACGACCTCGTGGCCGAGGCCGAGGCCAACTACCGCATGCAGTACCAGACGGCCCAAGTGCCCGCCGAGGTCGAGCAGCAAATCTGCGACCAGGTGTGGCAGCGCTTCGTCGACGAAACACTCATGGAAGAGCAGCTCGGCAAGCTGGGCATGACCGTCAGCAACGCCGAACTCAACGACATGTACACCGGCCGCTTCATCCACCCCTATGTCCGCCAGTCGTTCACCGACCCGCAGACGGGTGAGTTCAACGTGGCACAGGTCAACTACTTCATCAACACCCTCGACCAGCGCGACAGCATGACCCGCATGCAGTGGTCCGAGATGGAGAAGAACGTGCGCGCCGACCGCGAGGCACAGAAATACAACGCCCTCCTCAGCGCCGGCTTCTACATGCCCAAGGCCATAGCCGACAAGGTGGCCGAGCTGAGCTCCAACACCAGCAACGCCCGCGTCGTGGCCCTGCCCTTCTCCAGCGTCAAAGACGAAGAAGTCAGCGTCAGCGATGCCGACATCAAGGCATACTACAACGAACACAAAAACGACTTCAAGGTGAGCCGCATGACCGGTGGCATGGCCGACGAAATCCGAGTGCTCCGCTACATCGGATTCCCCGTGGCACCCACACAGCAAGACTACGCCAACATTCAGAAAGACGTCATGAAAGTGTGGGACGAGTTCCAGACCGTTGAAGATAACGACCTCATCTTCTTCGTCAACTCCGAAAGCGACACCCGCTACGACTCGACCTACAAACGCGCCACCGAATTCAAAGCCCCCTTCGACGAGCAGATTGCCGCCGCCAAGGATGGCGACATGCTGGCCCCCGTGGTCAGCGGCGACGAATGGATGATGGCCAAAGTGCTCAAGAGCGCCATGCGCCCCGACAGCCTGCGCGCCAGCATCATCTGCCTCTTCAGCCAGAACTATCACCCCAGCATCACCCGCAGCAACGACCAGGCCAAACAGCTGGCCGACAGCGTGCTGACCCTCGTCAAGAGCGGTGCCATGACCTTTGAGCAGGCCGTGGAGCAGTTCAGCGACGACAGCCAGAAAGCCAGCACCCAGGGCGACCAGGGCTGGCAGCTCGACGGCAGCTACGGCATCTTCAACGAGCAGCTCGTCAACGCCGCCAACGGCGAGAGCTTCATCTTCGCCCTGCCCAACGAAAACGGCTACTTCGTCATCAAGCAGACCGGCAAGACCGCCCCGGTGAAAAAATACCGCGTGGCCATGGTCACCCGCGACATCGTCTACTCCGAAGCCACCGACGAACGCGTCCGCAACGCCGCCAACACCTTCGCCGCCGCCAACCGCACGGCCGCCGAGATGGACGACGCCGCACGCAAAGAAAACCTCAACGTGCGCAGCCTGATGGTCATCAGCTCGACACCCAGCATCAACAACATGGCCAACACACGCAACATCATACAGTGGGCCTTCAACAAAGACACAAAAGTCGGCAGTGTGGCCGAGCAGGTCTACCGCAGCGACGACATGTACATCGTGCCCGCCCTGGTGAGCGTGTCGGATAAAGGCTACCTGACACCCGAACAGGTGAGCGGCAGCGACATGGACTTCAACATCGAGCGCCAGGTGCGCGTGGAAAAAGCCGGCGAGATACTGATGGCCCGTGCAGAAGAGGCCAAACGCGCCGCACAAGACATCAACTCCATAGCCTCCAAGCTCGGCGTCGCCGTAGACACTCTCGAAGGCATCGGCTTCAACGACTACTACCTCGGCCGCTTCGGCATGGAGCCCAAGGTGCAGAGCGCCATCGCCACCACACAGAGCGGCATGATCGGCCCCATCAAAGGCGCCAACGGAGTCTACACCGTCAACGTCGACGGCAAAGCCAAGGCCGAGACCAACGCCGAGGCCATCAAGACCCGCCTCGAACAGCCCTACCGCAACAAAGCCCGCGCGGCCCAAACCGTGCTGCGCGACAAGGCCA
The DNA here is from genome assembly GCA_017501495.1 of Bacteroidales bacterium. Classification (GTDB taxonomy): domain Bacteria; phylum Bacteroidota; class Bacteroidia; order Bacteroidales; family P3; genus Colimorpha. The sequence continues at coordinate 10,763 of JAFVWV010000092.1, forward strand.
AAATCGTCGACAACCGCATCAGCTTCTTTTAATAGTTTAAATGATAAAGAAGGACAATGGGTAGTGGATAGAAACGGCTCCGGCCGCTACCCACTACCCATTATCCTTTAAGAGGAAGACCGATGGCCATCAAAGACTGGTTGCTCTGGATCAAACGCAAGCCACTTGGCGACGTCATAAAGCACAAACATCGCTTCGTCGTCATGGACACCGACACCTTCAAGGAGAAATTCTCCTTCCAGCTGTCGGGCATCAACCTGTTTGTCACCATCGGCATCACCATCATCGTGCTCATCCTGCTCACCACGATACTGATAGCCTTCACACCGCTACGCGAATACATACCTGGCTACACCAACAACGAAATGGTGGAGCAGACCTACGAAAACGCACGGCGGGTAGACTCGATAGAGGCCGTGCTTGAAGAGCAGGAATGGCTTGTGGCCACAATGCAGGCCGTCTTGCGCGGCGACGCCGTGGGAGACGAATTCGACAGCCTGCGGGCCGACAGCACCGTCACCCTCGCCCACCTGGCCACCACCTACCGCCATTCGGTGGAAGACAGCCTGCTGCGCCTCGACGTCGAGCGCGAAGACAACCGCTACGAAGTGAAAGCCCGGCAGCCGCAGCAGCCCGTCTCGGCCACCACCGAGACAGGCCCAACCGTGACGCACCTCTTCTTCGCCCCACTCAAAGGCAACATCCTCACACCCTACAACCCCTCGCAGCACCACTACGGCGTCGACATAGCCGGCGGAAGCACCACACCGGTGACGGCAGCCTACAACGGCACCGTCGTCTTCGCGGAATTCACCGCCGACGCAGGACACGTCATAGCACTGCAGCATCCGGGCAACGTAATCACAGTCTACCGTAGCAACAGCGCATTGCTCAAACACCAGGGCGACGCTGTGCGAGCAGGCGAACCTATTGCATATGTAGGCACCGGCGAACACAGCGAACTCGGCCCACACCTCCACCTCGAAGTATGGGTGAACGGCACCGCTGTCAACCCCGAAGAATACATCTCATTCTGACAATCACCTTGAAAAGGATAGCCATACTTGGATCGACCGGGTCGATAGGGACACAGGCGCTGAACGTCATCAGACGCCATCGCGACCTCTTTGCCGTCGAGGTGCTCTGCGCCGGAAGCAACGCCGAGCTCCTTGCCAGACAAGCCATTGAATTCAACCCCAACGCCGTCGTCATAGCCGACGAAAACAAATATCAACTCCTCCGCGACGCCCTTGCACACACCGACATCAAGGTCTATGCAGGAGCCGACGCCATGACAGACCTCATGGATATGGCCGACATAGACATGGTGCTGGCGGCCATAGTTGGCTTTGCAGGCCTGCGCCCCACGCTCCGTGCGCTGGAAAAAGGCAAAGCTGTAGCCCTGGCCAACAAAGAGACCATGGTCGTGGCAGGAAGCATCGTCACCGCCACCGCAGCGCGCCACCGCGCTCCGATACTGCCAGTCGATAGCGAGCACTCGGCCATCTTCCAGTGCCTCGTGGGCGAAAACAGCAAGATCGACAAGATACTGCTCACCGCCAGCGGTGGCCCTTTCCGCGGCCGCACTCGCGACGAGCTGCGGCATGTAACTCTGGCCGACGCACTGAAGCACCCCAACTGGAGCATGGGCCGAAAGGTGACCATCGACAGCGCCTCGCTCATGAACAAAGGCCTCGAAGTAATCGAAGCCAAATGGCTCTTCGGCGTCGATGCCAAAGACATCGAAGTACTGGTACACCCACAGTCTGTCGTCCACTCGATGGTGCAATTCAGCGATGGAAGCATCAAAGCCCAACTCGGAGTACCCACCATGGAAACACCGATACAGTACGCCTTCAGCTTCCCCGAACGAATAGAAAGCCACCTGCCGCGGCTTGACTTCGGCAAGTACCACGACCTGACCTTTGAAGGCCCGGACCGACAGACTTTCCGCTGCCTCGACATGGCCTACAGCGCCATTGAGCAGGGCGGCAACATGCCCTGCATCATGAACGCCGCCAACGAAGTGGCTGTGCAGCGCTTCATTGATGGCAAGATAGGATTCCTCGACATCGCCGACTGCGTAGAACGTGCCATGCAGACTGCCCACTTCATCGCCGAACCCACCCTCGACGACCTTTTCCTCACCGATAAAACAGTAAGACAACAATGAATTGGATAGCATTACTCCTCAGTCTGACACTCCTCGTGGCCACACACGAACTCGGCCACCTGTTTTTCGCGAAGCTTTTCCATACGCGTGTGCGCAGGTACTATATTTTCTTCAATCCACTGTTCTCCATTGTCAAGGCCAAGAAATTCGGCGGCAAATGGCACTTCCTCTTCTTCAACAGCAAGACACCCGACAGTTGGGATGAGAAAAACCTGCAACCCGAAGACCAAGACAACACTCTGTGGGGGCTCGGATGGGTGCCGCTGGGCGGCTACTGCGACATAGCCGGCATGATAGACGAAACCAAGAAGGCCGAAGACCTGGAAGAAAAGCCACAGCCCTGGGAATACCGTACCAAGCCCGCATGGCAGCGCTTGTGCATCATCAGCGGAGGAGTGCTGGTCAATTTCATCACCGCCCTGCTGCTCTACGGCGTAATCTTTGCACATTGGGGCAAAGACGAGCTGCCGCTGCGTAGCGCCACCCTCGGCTACGACTACGCCCAGGTGATGCTCGACGAAGGGTTCTCCAACGGCGACATCATTGTGGCCATCGACGGCAAGGAGATGTATGAATACACCGATGTCACCAAAGCTCTCTTGCTCGACAATCCACGTGTGGTCAGCGTGCAACGCGGCGACTCACTGGTCGACATATACATGAGTGGACACCTTATGGAACGGGTCAATCACGAGGGCGTCAAGCAACTGATGGCCTACCGGATTCCATTCGTGGTCCATTCTGCCGTTGCAGGCGGCAATGCCGAACGAGCCGGCATCATGGCCGGAGACAGCATCGTCAGCATCGACGACAGTGCCATGGCAGCATTCAGCGATGTGACCGCTGCACTCGGACGACGGAAAGGCATGACCGCACAAATCGGCTTCTACCGCGGAGGCGAACTTATGTCGCTCCCGGTCGAGGTCAGCAGCGACGGCAAAATAGGAGTGCAGCGTGAAAGCGACATTCCACGTCTCTTCGCCGACTACCGCCACATCGACTATACCTTCCTTCAAGCCATACCGGCAGGCATCAGCCATGGATGGCAGACATTGACCAACTACGTCAGCAGTCTTAAGGTATTGTTCTCGCCCGGCGGCACACGGCAACTTGGCGGCTTCAAGGCCATGGCCGACCTCTTCCCCGACCATTGGTCATGGCAGGCCTTCTGGAACCTCACGGCTCTGCTGGCGCTTGTGCTGGCATTTATGAACGTGATACCCATACCTGGACTCGATGGCGGACATATTGTTTTCACACTTTGGGAAATCGTCACAGGCCGTAAGCCCAGCGAGAAGTTCCTCACCGCCGCACAGAACGTCGGCATGTTCCTTCTCCTGGCCCTGATGATTATAGCCAACGGCAACGACATTCTGCGCTGGATAGGACTAATGTAGAAATGAAGAAACTCGACAGGCTCATACTACGCTCATTCATAGGCCCGCTGATACTGACATTTGCCATCGCGGTGTTTGTGCTGCTGATGCAGTTCATCTGGAAATATATCGACGACATGGTGGGCAAAGGGCTCGACTTTTCTGTCATTGCCGAATTGCTTCTCTACGCTTCGGCCACATTTGTCCCCATGGCGCTGCCCATAGCAGTGCTCTTCGCATCGATAATGACGATGGGCAATTTCGGCGAGAAATACGAACTTGTGGCCATGAAAGCCAGCGGCATAAGCGTCAGCCGTGTCATGAGACCGATGATTCTCGTGGTGCTTATGCTCACGGGGGTGGCGTTCTATTTTGCCAACAATGTCATGCCCGAAGCCATGCTGCGTTACCGCATGACCCTCTACGACATCACCCGCAAGAAACCGGCCGTAAACATACGCGCCGGAGAATACTATAAGGAAATAGAAGGCTATGTGATTCATGTCGGCAGCAAGAATTCGGACAACGGCGTGATGCATGACATCATCATCTACGACCACAGCAAAGGCATGGCCGAGACAAACGTGATAGTGGCGCAACGCGGTGTCATGCGGACCACGATGGACAACAACTACCTGCTTTTCACCCTCGACAGCGGCTACACCTACACCGAGCCGACAACAGGCGAATACTATCGCAAAAGACCGCTCACTTCGGCCAATTTCCGCCGTCAGACCATAGCTTTCGACATTTCTTCGTTCGCTTACAACCGCAGCACAGAGGACCTTTTCCGCGGCGGCTATCAGATGATGAACGTCAGCGAGCTGAACAAAGCCATCGCCCATCTTGATTCAAACATGATGAAACGCCGCAACGACTGTCGCAGCGACGCTATGAACAACCTGCGTCTGTGGCAACGTTACCATGAGTTGGACACAGCCGCCCGGGCCGAAAAGCCTTGCGACGTACGCGCTCTTCTCGCTTCCACATCGGATGCCACTCAGCGGCGTGCCGGCAATCGCAGCCGCAACATAGCCGCCACCACGGCACGCGACTGCCACAGCTATTCCGATATCCTCAACGCGGACCAAGAATACATAAACCGGCACCACGTCGTCAAGCAGCGCAAGTTCACACTCTCTCTGGCATGCCTGCTGCTCTTCCTGATCGGCGCACCTTTCGGCTCCATTGTACGCAAAGGCGGACTCGGCATGCCGCTTGTCGCCTCAGTCGGCTTCTTTGTCTTCTACTACGTCGTAGACATGATTGACGAGAAGTCGGTACGCGAGTCGGTCCTCGGCCCCGAAGGGATGTGGATCTCATCACTCGTCCTGCTTCCCATAGGCATTTTCCTCACCCTGCAGGCCACCACCGACAGCGGCCTCTTCGACGCCACGTCGTGGAAGCGGTTTTTCTCGCATATCTTCAAACGTAAGAAAACGAATATCCAGCAATCATGAAAGAGATACATGAATTCACCATCCTGGAACGCCGGCAGCCCACGCCGCAGTACGTCATCCTCGTGCTTGGCCACGGTGGAACGATGCAGCCCATAGCGCCCGGACAGTTTGTCGAGGTGCAGGTGGAGGGCGACCCCCGAGTGATGTTGCGACGCCCCATCTCGGTCCACGATGCAGATGCCGCCAAAGGCACCCTCACACTGCTCATCCAGATTGTCGGCAATGGTACCCGCCGTCTGGCAGGGCTCAAAGAGGGCGATCGCCTTAACCTGGTCTACCCTCTCGGACACGGATTCACAACCGATATAGATGCCGCCAGCCGTACCCTTCTTGTCGGTGGCGGCGCCGGTATAGCGCCACTGCTTCATCTGAGCAAGGCACTCTCCGCCAAAGGTATACGTCCATCAGTGCTGCTCGGCGGACGCACCGCCAGCCTCATACCGGTGCACCGTGAATTCGAACCTTATGCCGACGTATTGCTTTGCACAGACGACGGTTCGATGGGCCACCACGGCATGGTGACCACCCATCCAGCCTTCAGCCAGCAGTGGGATATGATCTACACCTGCGGCCCCACACCTATGATGAAAGCTGTGGCCCGTTCGGCTGCCGAACGCAATATCCGCTGCGAGGTGAGCCTTGAGAACATGATGGCCTGCGGCGTCGGCGCCTGCCTCTGCTGCGTGACCGACACCGACCAGGGCCACCGCTGCGTCTGCAAAGACGGTCCGGTGTTCGATATTTCCACAATGAAAAAATGGTACCAATGTTAAACGTCAAGATACACAATCTCAAGCTGAAGAACCCGGTGATGACCGCCAGCGGCACCTTCGGCTACGGCGAAGAGTTCGCCGACTTCATCGACCTCAACCGCCTGGGTGGCTTCGTGGTCAAAGGCACCACGGGTACCCACCGCGAGGGCAACCCCTATCCCCGCATGGTTGAGACCCCCTCGGGCATGCTCAACAGCGTGGGTCTGCAGAACGGAGGCGTAGAGAAGTTCTGCTCCGAAGTATATCATAGAATCAAGCATTTAGACACCAATATCATCGTCAACGTCAGCGGTTCGTCCATCGAGGAATACTGCTCCGTGGCCGAGCAGATCGACGCTCTGGAGAAGATTCCAGCCATCGAGCTGAACATCTCGTGTCCCAACGTCAAGCACGGCGGCATGGGCTTCGGCACCCAGCCGGAGATGGCTGCCGAGGTGGTGGAGGCAGTACGCAAGGTGTACCATAAGACGCTGATAGTAAAGCTTTCGCCCAATGTCACCAACATCGCCGAGATAGCCAAAGCCGTCGAGGGAGCAGGTGCCGACAGCGTGAGTCTCATCAATACCCTGCTGGGCATGGCCATCGACATCGAGCGCCGGCGCCCCTGCATGGCCAACATCACGGGCGGCCTGAGCGGCCCCGCCGTGAAGCCCGTGGCCGTGCGTATGGTGTGGCAAGTGGCTCATGCCGTGAAGATTCCCGTGGTGGGTCTGGGCGGTATCTGCACCGCCGAGGACGCCATCGAATTCCTTATGGCCGGCGCCACGGCCATCGAGGTGGGCACCGCCAACTTCATCGACCCCGCCGTCACCGTCAAGATTATCGACGGCATGGAGGAGTGGTGCAAGAGCCATGGAATCAACGACATCAACGAGATTATCGGCATCGTATGATCCTGATAGCCGACAGCGGTAGCACCAAGACCACATGGATGGAGGTGGAGTCTGGCAACATGATAGTTACCGAGGGCCTGAACCCCCACTTCACCAGCGAAGAGCAGTTCATGGCTGCCTGCGCCGCCGTGCGCCAGAACTTTCAACTTCCAACTCTCAACTTCCAACTTTTCTTCTACGGTGCCGGCTGCGGGCTTCCCTCCCAGCGCAAGAAGGTGGCCTACTGGCTTACTAAAGCCCTTGGAACAAGCGATGTACATGTCGAGACCGACATGCTCGCCGCCTGCCGCGCCGCTTGCGGACGCAAAGCCGGCCTCGTCGGAATTCTCGGTACCGGCAGCAACGCCTGCTACTACGACGGCGAGGAGATAAAACACCAAGCCGTCAGCACAGGATATATCCTCGGCGACCACGGGTCGGCCAACCATGTGGGTCGTCGGTTATTGCAGGATTACTTGACGGGTAACCTGACTATGGAATTGACAGCCAAATTTCGTGATGCCTTCCCTCAGTCGAAGGAAGATTTTTTGGATGCCGTCTATCACCAGCCCCATGCCAACCGCTATCTGGCATCGCTGGCACGGTTTGTGGTGGAGCATATTGATGATGACTATTGTTCCTCTCTGGTGGATGGGTGCCTGATCGAGTGGGCCAATTATCAGATAGAGGACTTGTGGGAGCAAACGCTTTGCAACGACCTGTATCTTGTCGGCGGTTTTGCGGCGCACATCAAACGCTCCATCCTCGACAGCTTTGCCAAAGACCATGACCTCGTGATTAAGAACATCGTTGCCGACCCCATCAAGGGCCTTCGCAGCTACCATCGCAACCACTGAGGGGTGTTTTTTCAACTTCAACATATTCAGCACCTTAATACGATGCCATAAGGCACTTGTAGCGTCGTTGTACGCTATATGTACGCTACTTGTACAGTACTTGTACGTTTATAAAGCGTACATGTACTGTACATATACTGTACAAGTACTGTACAACGGCCGAACCGGTAGGCTGGATGGACGGAAAAGGATGATGCCGTTTTAACAAATTTTAGCAAACGGTAGTTATCCACACCATGCAATAAAGCGCACGATATTGCGTTATCCATACTCAATAAAACTGCAAAAAAACTGACAACAAATGGATTTGACAAGCATCTTAGTGATTTCCGGCAAGCCGGACCTGAGCGAACTGGTGTCGCAGACCAAAGGCGGCGCAATTGTTAAGAATCTCGTGACGGGACAGAAGTATCCCGTTTTCAAAAACGACCGCATCTCGTCGCTGGGCGAGATACGCATTTTCACCGAGAACGACGAGCGCCCACTCGACGAGGTGATGCAAGCCATCTTCAAAGTGCTCGACGGCAAAGCCACCGCTTTCGACCCCAAGAAGGCCGAGAGCAAGGAGATGTTCGCACTGCTCGAACAAGCCTTGCCCGACTACGACCGCGAACGTGTGCATGCCTCGGACGTCAAGAAGCTCTTCTGCTGGTACAACATCCTTCTGTCTGCCGAGAAAATCAGCCTCGAAGAAGAGAAGAAAGAGACCACTGAAAATTAAGTTATAAACCACAGTAATACACATACCATGAAGAAGATACTGACCATCATGTGCGCCACCGCGCTGCTTGGGTTTGCGGCCTGCAACAAGGACAAAAACGAACCCGGCAACGGCGGCAATTCCGGTCAAACGGAGACCGTTCAGGGCGAGGGCATCTACAACCCCGCCGTGAAAATCGACCGCATCAGCTACAGCGACACCACACCCGACCAGATATGGGTATGGGACGGCAATCGCCTTGCCAGCATCATGACCGACACCGAGGATGGCGGCATCGACTTCGAATACACATCCGAGGACAGGCTGCAGACCATAGAAGCCAGCGTGATGGGTGCGGACATCGAGGCCACACTCAGCTACAACGCACAGAAGCTTATCAGCGGAGCGGGCGTCAACGTGGGTGGAATCGACGCACTGAGCGCCGTGATGACACACAATGCCCAGAACAAGCTGAGCCATATCAGCCTCGACGCCGACGACGAGCTCATCAACATGCTGCTCACACTCCTACCCTCACTGATGGGCGATATGCTGGGCGACTCGACAGGCGACTCGCCGCTGAACTATTTGACTGCAGCTCCGGCAAGCAAGCTCTCGCTCGAAAACAAATCGTTCGAGGCCGACTTCGTATGGAACGGCAACAACGTTGCCCGCATGATTGTCAACGCAAGCCTCACCCTGTCCACCACCCTCAACGAGATACCCACCGAGTTGCTGCAGACCATGGTACCCGAAGAGTACAGAGGGATGATCGACTTGGCCGTCAGCTTGATGGGCGACACGCCGATACCGGTGCAACTCACCGTGGCAGACACCGTTGACTACACCTACGACAACAAAAAGAACCCCTTGAAAGGTTTCTTTGGACAGGTGAGCATAGCAGCTCTCTCGACAAACAACATAGTGACAGTCAGCGGACACGGCAACGCCAACATCTCGGCCACCATAGACCTCGGCATCACCACAATGCCCCTCGGCCAAGACACGCCTCTGAACGACCTCGGCAGCAACAGCTACAATTACACCTACACGGCCAACGGCTACCCCTCGGTGGTGACCGACGCCGACGGCAATACCACAACCTACACCTACAAAGAATAGACATGACATACACAGAAAAAGACCATAAATACCGCCGCTACACCGTCACCTCGGCCCTGCCCTACGCCAACGGACCGGTGCACATCGGCCACCTGGCCGGCGTCTACGTGCCCGCCGACGTCTATGCACGCTACCTGCGCGCACAAGGCGAGGATGTGATGTTCATCGGCGGCAGCGACGAGCACGGCGTGCCCATCACCATCAAAGCCCGCAAAGAAGGGGTCACACCGCAGGACATCGTAGACCGCTACCACAAGATTATCAAAGACAGCTTCGCCGAGTTCGGCATCTCGTTCGACATCTATAGCCGCACCAGCAGCCCCGAACACCACAAAACCGCAGCTGAATACTTCAAGAAACTCTACGACGAAGGCAAGTTCGTCGAAAAAGTATCTCAACAATACTACGATGAGGAAGCCCAGCAGTTTCTGGCCGACCGCTATATCACCGGCACCTGCCCCCACTGCGGCAACGAGCGCGCCTATGGCGACCAGTGCGAAGCCTGCGGCACCTCACTCAATGCCACCGACCTCATCAACCCCAAGAGCGCCCTCAGCGGTTCGAAACCCGTGCTGAAAGAGACCAAGCACTGGTTTCTGCCGCTCGACCAAGACGAACCCTGGCTGCGCGAATGGATTCTGGAAAGCCACAAAAGCGACTGGAAGACCAACGTCTACGGCCAATGCAAATCGTGGATCGACGCAGGCCTGCAGCCGCGCGCCGTCACCCGCGACCTCGACTGGGGCGTCAAGGTGCCCATCGAAGGGGCTGACGGCAAGGTGCTTTATGTATGGTTCGATGCGCCCATAGGCTACATCAGTTTCACCAAGCAGCTCAAAGGCGACGACTGGGAGAAGTGGTGGAAATCGGAAGACACCAAACTGGTGCACTTCATCGGCAAAGACAACATCGTCTTCCACTGCATCATCTTCCCCTCCATGCTCCACGCCGACGGCTCCTACATCCTGCCCGCCAACGTGCCCGCCAACGAGTTCCTCAACCTCGAGGGCGACAAAATCAGCACCTCGCGCAACTGGGCCGTGTGGCTGCACGAGTACCTGCGCGACTTCCCCGGTAAGCAGGACGTGCTGCGCTACACCCTCTGCAGCAACGCCCCAGAAACCAAGGACAACGACTTCACGTGGAAAGACTTCCAGCTGAAAAACAACAGCGAACTGGTGGCCATCCTCGGCAACTTCGTCAACCGCACACTGGTGCTGACGCACAAATTCTATGGCGGCAAAGTACCCGCCTGCGGCCCGACGACAGATGCAGAACAAGAGGTCATAAAAGAGATAGCCACATTCCCGGAGCGCATAGGCCGAAGCATAGAAACCTACCGTTTCCGCGAAGCCCTCAGCGAAATGATGAACCTGGCCAGACTCGGCAACAAATACCTCACCGACACAGAGCCATGGAAACTCGTCAAGACCGACCCTGCACGCACCGCCACGGTCATGAACCTCTCGCTGCAGATATGCGCCAACCTTGCCGTCCTTTGCGCACCCTTCCTGCCCTTCACGGCCGACAAAATGCACCGCATCATGAACCTGCAGGCCCTCGGCTGGAAAGACGCCGGCCGCGCCGACATCATGATGGAAGGCCACCAGATTGGCCAGCCAGAGCTCCTCTTCGAGCAAATCAGCGACGAAACAATCCAGGCTCAGATAGACAAACTGCAAGCCACCAAAGAGCAAAATGCTCTCAACGGATGGAAACCTGCAGAAGTGAAGGCGGCTGTCACCATAGACGACTTCGGCAAAATGGATATCCGGGTAGCCACCATCCTCGAGTGCACCAAGGTGCCAAAAGCCGACAAGCTGCTGCAGTTCAAACTCGACGATGGCACCGGAACGCCACGCACCATCGTCAGCGGCATAGCCAAATACTACACAGAACCCGAAAAACTCATCGGCCGTCAG
>JAFVWV010000093.1 GCA_017501495.1 Bacteroidales bacterium
CCATGTCTTACGTTCTGGCGTGCAGGTCCACTGCCTGTCACCTTGCATAGACCATAACGTACCCCGCGCTATATTATTGCCTACCTGAGTGAATTTATTTATAGCGCGGGTTTAGGGCAGGTATAGCGCAGAGTAAGAGATGGTGGCTCTTGATGGCGGTGGTTCAGCGAGTTAGATAGGCGCAATTTTCACTCTGGCCGCAGGTATGGCGACCGTTCTGCAGGTTTCTGCCGGAACGGCCATCCGAGTAAAGCAAAAAGTGTCAATTATAAAAAAAACACGACGGAATTTGGAAAATATTCGTATATTTGCAATTTGTATCACACGAAAACCGAACTCTGACAAATGAAGAAACTATTTGTTTTTATGGCACTTGCATTGATGTGCGCCGGCGGTGCGGCCGTGGCGCAAACACAGAATATCACGCTTGAGGACATCTGGACCAAGCGCACCTTCTCGCCCAAGGGCATCGGCGGCATACGTTCGATGAAAGACGGCGAGCACTACCTCTCGATGACCCGCACGGGCATCAGCAAATACAGCTACCTGACCGGCGAGAAGGTGGAGGACATCTGCGGCTTCGGCGGCCCCTCGCAGCAGAAAAAAGCCAAGCCCCTGCCCCCGATGGAGGGCTACGAGATGAGCCAGGACGAGCAGAAGATACTGCTCAGCAGCGGCTTCGAACCCATCTACCGCCACAGCGGCGTGAGCGACTACTACATCTACGACGTCAAGGAGAAGACCTTCACCAAGATAAGCGACAACGGCAAGCAGCGCTTGACCACCCTGAGCCCCGACGGCACGAAGGTGGCCTTTGTGCGCGACAACAACCTCTACTGGATGGACCTCCAGACGCTGGAGGAGCACGCCATCACCACCGACGGCCGTGTGAACGAGGTAATCAACGGCACCACCGACTGGGTGTACGAGGAGGAGTTCGCCATCACGCAGGGCTTCCAGTGGAGCCCCGACTCGAAGAAGATTGCCTACCTGCGCTTTGACGAATCGAAAGTCAAAGAGTACAATATGCAGATGTGGGGTGCCCTCTATCCCGAGGACTACAAGTACAAATACCCCAAGGCCGGCGAGGACAACAGCCACGTGGAGCTGTGGACCTACAGCCTCGACGACAACAAGGCCGTCCGCTGCGCCTCCACCGACAAGAAGGATTGGGAGTACATTCCCCGTTTCCAGTGGGCTCCCGACGGCACGCTGGTCTTCATGCGCATGAACCGACTGCAGAACCACATGGAGATACTGGCCGATGAAGGTATCCTGCTGCACACCCTCTACGACGAGCAGGACAAAGCCTACGTCGAGGTGCCGGACACCTGGCAGTTCATCACCGTGGGCAAAGGCAAGAAAGCGCAGCAGCAGATGCTCATCACCAGCGAGCGCGACGGCTACCGCCACATCTACCTCTACGGCATGGACGGCAAGCTCATCAAGCAGGTGACGAGCGGCGAGTGGGAGGTGTGCGAGGTGGCAGGCGTCGACGTCAAAAACCAGCGCCTCTACTACACCAGCCGCGAGCACCATCCCACCCAGAAGAGCCTCTTCGTCATCGGCTTCGACGGCAAGAAGAAGCAGTGCCTCAACGACGTGACCCGCAACGTCAAGAACACCGAAGACCGGTACGTGCTGGGTACCTACAACGCCACCTTCAGCAACGGCTGCAAATACTACATCCGCACCTACAGCACCGCCAACGATGCCCCACTTTACACCCTGCACGATGCCAATGGCAAACTCATCAAAGTACTAGAATACAACCAGGAACTGAACAGGAAGATGAAGGCTGAATATGAGACCTACCGCAAAACGTTTGGTTCTTTCACCACCTCCATCGGCACAAAACTCAACTATTACACCATCAAACCCAAGGGTTTCGACAAGAACAAGCGCTACCCCGTACTTATCTACGTATACGGCGGTCCAGGCAATCAGCAGGTGACGGACAGCTACGGCTACAGCGACTACTACTGGTACCACATGCTGGCCCAGAAGGGCTATGTGGTCTTCTGCTTCGACGGACGCGGCACCGGTGGACGTGGCGCCGCCTTCAAGAAACAGACCTACGGCGACCTGGGACGCATGGAGTGCGAGGACGCCATCGAGGCCGCCCGCTGGTTAGGCCAACAGAGCTGGGTGGACAAAGACCGCATTGGCATCTGGGGCTGGAGTTTCGGCGGCTACCTCTCGACGCTCAGCCTGCTGAAGGGCAACGACGTCTTCAAGATGGCCATCGCCGTGGCCCCCGTCATGAACTGGCGCTACTACGACAATATCTACACCGAGCGCTTCCTCGGCCTGCCCAAGGACAACGCCAAGGGCTACGACGACAACTCGCCGCTCAACTTCGCCAACCAGCTCAAGGGCAACTACCTGCTGATCCACGGCACGGGCGACGACAACGTGCACTTCCAGAACAGCGCCGAGATGGTGGAGAAGCTGGAGGAGGCCGGCAAGCAGTTCGAGTTCCGCATCTACCCCAACAAGAACCACAGCATCTACGACGCCACCGGCAACACCCGCCTGAACCTCTACCAGCTGATGACGGACTTTATTGAGAGAAAACTGTAATCGAATATGAAGAAGATATTTTTATTGGGATTAATGGTTTTGACGGGCATCACGGGTGCCCGATGCCAGCAGTTCGGCGACTACGGCGTACGCGCCGGATTGGGCGTGGCCACCTACACCGACGACCTCGCCACCAAGGCCCCCGTGCTGGGTGCCACACTGGGCGGATTCATCAACTTCGACTTCGAAGCAACCGAAAGCCCCGCAGGCGAGCTCTTCTACCTGCAGACAGGCCTCAACCTGAACCGCCGCGGAAGCGTGTTCCAGGAGGTGTTCGAAAAAGAAAGCACCCTCAGCATCCGCGAAGGCTATATGCACGCCTACTATGCACAGATACCCATACTGGCATGCATGCACATGGAGCTGCCCATACGCGAGGCAGGACATGTGGTGGGCGTCTTCGCCGGACCGGCGGTGAGCGTGGGCCTCTTCGGCCGCTACGCCGACCGCAAGGTGAGTCCGGGCGTGGCCAGCTACACAGACAACTACGACATCGACGTCAACGGCACCAGCGCCGACCGCGCCGTGTTCAACCACATCAAACGCCTTGACGTCAGCGCCGTCTTCGGCATCACCTACGAGCGTGGCCCCCTCATGCTCAGCCTCTACGTAGACCACGGATTCATAGCCACCTCGAAGGGCGAAGACATACTGCGCATCATCGAAAACGGACAGGCACAGATACTGGACCAGATAAACAACACCGACACCAAGCCCATCGAGGTGGAGATACCCAACGGCAACAACACCGCCTGGATGCTCAGCGCCAGCTACAAGCTGGGGTCGCTGCCGAGGAAGTGATTGGCGATGATTGGTGATTAGTGATTGGTGATTAGTGATTGGTGATTGGTGATTGGTGATTGGTGATTGATGATTGGTGATTAGATGGCTTAAACGAATTGCCTCGAAGAGGCATCCTCTTGATAACCCCACACGGAAGTGTGGGGCAAAAACAGGCAAAAACAGCCAGCGTCTCGAAGAGACGCAACTTAAATAGAACACACAAATGGTGATTAGAAAACGCCGTTAAATCAGAATTTAGAAATCAGAAACAAAAAAAATAAATGGTTAGAGTAAGATTTGCCCCTTCGCCCACGGGGCCACTGCACATCGGGGGCGTGCGCACAGCCCTCTACAACTACCTCTTCGCCCGCCAGAACGGCGGCAAAATGATACTGCGCATCGAAGACACCGACCAGACCCGCTTCGTGCCTGGCGCCGAACAATACATCATCGAGGCCCTCGACTGGCTGGGTATCAAGTTCGACGAGGGCGTGCACATCGGCGGCCCATTCGGCCCCTACCGCCAGAGCGACCGCAAGCCCATGTACCGCCAATACGCCGACCAGCTCATCCGCGACGGCTGGGCCTACTACGCCTTCGACAAGCCTGAAGCACTGGACGCCAAGCGCAAAGAATACGAGGCCCAGAAGAAGACCTTCCAATACGACTGCAACACACGCGGCGAGATGGAGAACAGCCTCAGCCTCGGCATGGACGAGACCCAGCGCCGCATCGACGCAGGAGAGCCCTACGTGGTGCGCTTCAAATTCCCCGACAACATAGACATCACCGTGCACGACATGATACGCGGCGACGTGACGATGAACAGCCGCCTGCTCGACGACAAAGTGCTCTTCAAGAGCGACGGCATGCCCACCTACAA
>JAFVWV010000094.1 GCA_017501495.1 Bacteroidales bacterium
CCCGCAGCACAGGCTTGTCAGCTGGGTCGAACGCGGTGCGTTGGATGTCTATATCGATTCTGTTGGCCTCGACCCGCTGTTGCGCAACGAGCAGGTGCGCGAGCTGGCGGTGCTGCAGGCCCTGAAAGAGAGCTACTACAACGCCGCCTACGAACGCGTCAAGGTGCGCCGCATGGTGGAAACCCTTGGGCAGCGGAGCAAATTTCCCGAACACCGCAAGCTTGCCGCAAGCCTTGCGGCGTCGTTCGCGGCCCGCGAGCGCGGCGCCGAGATGCCTCGGTTCGAGCTGCCCGACATAGACCGCAACATGGTGAGCCTCGACGACCTGCGCGGCAAGTGGGTCTACCTGAGCTTCGTGCGCGTGGGCGACCCGGCGTCGCTGGCCGAAATCGAGACCCTCGCTTTCTTCCGCGACAGCATCTACAGCCGGAACAAAGACGTGGTCTTCGTCAGCGTCAGCTGCGACCGCGAATTCCAGAAGATGTACCATTTCGTGCGCAACAACAAGAAGGGGCACCGCTACAACTGGACCTGGCTCCACTTCGACGGCAACTACAAGCTGCTCGAACGCTACGGGGTGGTGAGCTATCCCACCTTTTTGCTCATAGGTCCCGACGGGCGCCTGCAGTACGACATCACGCCCGCGCCGGCCAGCGGATTCCTGCTGCGCGGCCCATGGGAGAAGAAAGAAGAGAAAAGCATTGACGACAGCCTGCCTTTTTGGCAGCGATAAAGAATAACACAAACACAGAATATGAAACGCACAATCATAGCCGCACTCCTGCTGGGCGTCAGCCTTGGAGCAGCGGCGCAGAAAGAGACCACCGACGAGCGTCAGCGCGACCTCTACCGCCAGGCCGCCGACCTCTACCAAAAGCAGAAGTACGCCGCCGCACAGCAGATATACGACCAGGTGGCCGGCGACCGATGGAGCGAGGGCGACGGGCCGCTGCTCGTGGTGAGCGACGCCTGCTACTACGCCGCCGTGTGCTCCGAAAAACTCGACAACGACGACGCCAGCTACCGCCTCGAAGAGTTTCTGCGGCTTTATCCGCAAAGTTCGCGTTGCAATATGGCACGATTCTACCTCGGCAACTTCCACTATGCCCGCGGCGACTACGAACGCGCACTCGGCTACTACCGCCAGGTGGTGGCCAAGGAGGTGGAGTACAACCACCGCAGCGAGTACAATTTCAAGATGGGCTACTGCTACTTCCAGAAAGGCGACACGCGCCGCGCTGCCGACCTCTTTGCCCAGCAGGTGGGCGGGCAGTCGAAGTACCGTTCGTCGAGCCTCTATTACTATGCCCACATACAGTACGTGAACGGACAGTACGACCTGGCCCTCAGGAACTTCAAGGAGCTGCAGAAAGATAAGAAATTCGCCAAGATAGCGCCGAGCTACATAGCCCGCATCTACTACTATCTGGGCAAGGACGACGAACTGCTCGAAATGGCTCCGTCGCTGCTCAAAGACCGCGACACCTTCAAGCGCAGCGAGATACACCGGATGATCGGCGAGGTGTACTTCAACCGGGGCGAATACACCAAAGCCTTGGAACAGTACCAGGCGGCGAGCGAGGTGGCCAGCACCGAAACGACCCAAAACTGCACCCCGCAGGACAACGACTACCAGGTGGGCTACAGCTACTATATGCTCGGCCGCTACGAATCGGCCGCTGAACATCTGGCCCGGAAGACCACCTGCAGCGACAGCGTGGCGCAGAATGCCATGTACACCCTCGGCGACTGCTACCTGCACCTCGACCGCAAGATGGACGCCCGCAGTATGTTTCTGCAGGCCTCGAAGATGGACTTCAACCCGCGTATCAAAGAAGACGCCCTCTTCAACTACGCCAAACTCAGCTGCGAACTGAACCAGAACGCCTACAACGAGAGCATACGCTCGTTTGAGAGCTATCTGAAGAAGTACCCCAAGAGCGTCCACCGCACGGAAGCCGAAGAGATACTGACAGAACTTTACTGCTCGACCAACAACTACAAGGACGCCATACGCCTGCTGGAACAGATTCCGCAACGCAACGCCGCGCTGGAGCAGGCTTACCAGCGTGCCGTGCTCAACCGCGGCATAGAGCTCTGCAACGCCGGCCAGCGCGCCGAAGGCGAGGCTTTGTACGAAAAAGCGGTGAAGATAAACGCCGTGCCAAAGATTACGGCCGACGCCAACTACCTTTTCGGCGAGGCACAATACCGCAACGGCAAGTTGACGCAGGCCGAAGCCTCGCTCAACAAGTTCCTGCTGTCGTCGTACAATAAAACATCGCACTATGCCAACGATGCCCGCTACACCTACGCCTACCTGCTGATGAAAAAGAAGCGCTACGACGAGGCCCAGGAGGCGTTTGGCGAATTGGCCGGACGGCTCGCCGGCAGTGCGTCGAAGAAAGACCAGCGCATGCTGGCCGATGTCAACAACCGCCTCGGCGACTGTCTCTATGTCCAGAGCCGCTTCGAGGATGCCATCGGTATGTACGACAAGGTGATAGCCGCCAACGGCAAAGACGCCGACTACGCTACCTACCAGAAAGCGCTCGCATTCGGTGCCCAGGGCAAGAATAGCGAGAAGCTGACATACCTTAACTACATCTTCGAACGCTTCGACAATTCGCCCCTTAAGTCGAAAGCCATGCTCGAGATCGCCAACACATACATGATGTGCGACAACAACGAGATGGCTATGACCTACTACAATAACTTCATCAAGCAATATCCGCAGAGTTCATACGTCAAGACCGCATTGCTCAATCAGGGACTCATCTACTATAACACCGAGCGCGACGAGCAGGCATTGAAGACCTTCGACCGCCTGATGACCCAATATCCCGGCACCGACGAGGCCCGCGATGCCCTCAGTACCGTGAAGAATATCTACATTGCGCAGAACCGCGTGGATGACTATTTCATCTACGTCAAGCGCACCACCAAGCAGAGTGTGTCGACCGTGGAGCAGGATTCCACCACCTTCCTGGCCGTCGAGGAACGCTATCAGCAAGCCGACTATGAGAACGCAGCCGCCGGATTGGAAAGCTACCTCAGCAAGTTCCCCAACGGACTCTTCACGCTCAAGGCCCATTGGTTGCTGGCCGACACCTACTTCCGCCAAGGGCAGAACGACAAGGCTTTGCCGCACTATATAGAGGTGGCTTCGGCCGGCACCAACCAGTACAGCGAGCGCTCGCTCTATAATGCTGCCAATATAGCTTTCGGACTCGGCGACTACAACAAAGCCGCTACCCTCTACCAGCGGTTGACAGAGAATGCCGAGAGCGACGCGAGCCTGCTGCAGGGCAAGGTCGGCGGCCTGCGTTGCGCGGTGGCCCTCGGCCGCCACAGCGACATCATGGAGGCCGGACACCGCCTTGTGGCCGAAAACAAGGCCACCCCAGAACTCAAAGAAGAAGCCTGGCTGGCTATGGGCCGCAGCTGTTTCGACAACGACAATCGCGACAGCGCATACGTATTCTACGGCCACATTACACACTCGGTCAATGGCGAATACAACGGCGAGGCCCGCTGCCGTCAGGCCGAGATACTGATGCTCCGGAAAGACTATCGCCAGGCGGAGAAGCTGATAGAAAACATCGTCAGCGATGCTTCAAGCGACTATTGGCTGGCATACAGCTTCATACTCTGGGCCGATATCTATTACGCACGCGGCAACAACCTGCAGGCCAAGCAAACACTGCAGAGCATCATAGAAAACTACGACGGAGAGGAACTTGTGTCGGTAGCACGTCAGAAGTACGATGCCATTGTGGCCGCCGAGCAGGCTGTGGTGCAACCGGAAGAAGAAGAGATAGTGATTGAACTCTAAACAGCAATTATTATGAACAAGACATTGAAATATATACTGTGCGCAAGCATCGTAATTGCATCCTGCAACGTCAATGCACAGGAAAGCGGAGGCTACAATGAAAGCGTTGTGGTGCGAGGCTCCTATCGTCCTGTGATTGAGCAGAGCGAGAAGATAAATTTTCCTGCCGTAATAACCGACTCGCTCGACAAGATGCAGCACAACTTCCGCTACAGCATCACTCCCTCGCGCTTAAAGGCCCTCTACGAGCCGTCGCGCATCAAGGCGGCTCGCATTGTCGGCGAGCCGGCGACAAAACTATACAACAACTATCTACGCCTTGGTTTCGGCAACTATTGGACTCCGTTGGCCGACCTTTATTGGAGTTCTACCCGCGACCGACGTAAGACCTACGGCATACGAGTGAACCACCGCTCGTCGTGGGGTGGACTACATGATGTTGACGGTAGCGATTTCGGTCCCAATCACATGAACCAGACAGGGGTGACGCTTTTCGGAAAATATATTGCGGCCGAGAAGCTGCAGCTGAGCACAGACCTAAGCTATGAGCACGACCACAACCTCTACTATGGTTTCAACGACAGTACCCTTCAATCTGTATTGGGTCTGGTCCGCGATAGCATCTCCACTTCCGACTATCGAGCCTCGTACAACGTTGCTACCTGGAATTTCGGCGTGAGCAACATGCAGCTTGACGTCAACAAGCTCGGCTATGCCGCCAATGTGCACCTCTCCGACCTATGGGCCACCTATGGACGCAACGAACTGCACCTCAACCTCAGTGGCAATGTGCACTACGGATTCAATATAAAGAATCAATACAAGGGTGTTGCCTATCTGCACATGGAGTGGGACGGTTTTGCCAACAAGATAAACCACGATGGCCAAATGCCGCTGGGCTATGGCTTCATCAATACTCCGTCTGGTTATACCACGCTCCCTGCGCCGACCGACACCGTCCGTGGCTACCGCAATATTGTCAAGGTTAACCCTTATGTCGACTTCGATTTCAGCGGGCTCAATTTCCATGCTGGTTTCACTACAGCCTGGGATGGCTTCAGCAGTGATACCGCTGTTGTATTCCGTTTCTTCCCTGATGTGGTGGTTAGCAAGAAACTGATGAAAAACAATCTGGTTCTCAGTCTTGGCGTGACCGGTGGCATCGATGCCAATAGCTGGAATACCATCCGCATCGTGAATCCATATATTGCACCCGATGCCGACCTCAAGGCTACCAGCCATTACGATTTCGCATTCCACACACGATGGTCGATCAGCAAAAAACTTGAAGCCAATGCAGAGGTGGCTTTTCAGATAATGAATAACGATATGACATTCGGACTCGACCGCCTTTATGGAATGGAGAATGTCTATAAACCACTTTATATCGACAACAACCGCTTTGTGTTTGGTGGCACCATCACTTTTGTCAACGATGAGATGCTCACTTTGCGTGCCGGCGGTCACTACTACCATTATTCCGACCTTAAAGATGATGGCGATGCACTTGCACTCACCGAGATGCTCTATCGCCCCAACTGGGATGCCCTTTTGGCTGCCGATGTCAACTACAAAGATAAATGGTTCTTCCACCTTGAAGGCCAGCTGCTGGGCAAGATGTATGGCGACAACTACGACGTGCTGCCCATGCGCTATGGAGTCAACGCCGAGGTGGAATACCGTCACAATCGAGCCCTCAGCTTCTTTGTCCGCATGGACAATCTGGCCTTCCAGCGCTATTGGCTCTGGAGCAACTACCCCTCGCAGCGCGGCCTCTTCATCGGTGGTCTCACCTATACAATTCCCCACAAATGACCTATCAAGAAACACTCGATTTTATGTTCGCACAGCTGCCGATGTATCACCGCATCGGCGCTGCTGCCTATAAGGCCGACATACAACCGACCATTGATATGATGGCAGCCCTCGGCAACCCAGAGCGCAAGTTCAAAAGTATTCATGTTGCCGGCACCAACGGCAAGGGCTCAGTTAGTCATTTTCTGGCATCCATCCTGCAGGAATCTGGCTATAAGGTCGGCCTCTACACTTCGCCTCACCTCGTCGACTTCCGCGAGCGTATACGCATCAATGGCGAAATGATCCCACAACAGGCAGTTGTGGATTTTGTCGACCACAATCGTCAGCTTTTTGCCGACCTTAGCCTTTCTTTCTTCGAGATGACCGTCGGAATGGCTTTCGGCTATTTCGCAAAGGAGAAGGTCGATATTGCCATTGTCGAAGTGGGTATGGGTGGCCGCCTCGACAGTACCAACGTCATCACTCCTCTGCTTTCCGTCATCACCAATATCGGCCTCGACCATACGCAGTTTCTTGGCGACACGTTGGAGAAGATTGCTGGCGAGAAGGCCGGCATCATTAAGCCCGGCGTCCCCGTCGTGATAGGGGAGACCCAACCTGAAACCAAGCCTGTCTTCGAGCGCGTCGCCGCCGAGCGCCATGCACCCATCACCTTCGCCGACCAGCATTGGCATGTGCGCACCAGCGCCGTCAACCGCGACGAAAGCCGTCTACTCTTTGATGTACTCGACCTCGATATGGCTGACGCCGAATGGCGCTGCGGCCTTGTTTCTCAACTCGCAGGCAGCTACCAGCTCAAAAACCTTGCCACTGTCTTTGAGGCTATCAGTGTTCTGTGTCGTAATTCTCAATTCTCAATTCTCAATTCTCAATTAGAAAAAGGCATCGCTCATGTTGTCGACAACACCCATCTACATGGCCGTTGGCAGGTCATCGACAACAATCCTCTTACCATCTGTGAGACCGCCCACAATGCTCCAGGCATCGATGCTATGCTCTCAAAACTGGCCACTATGCAATTCGGGGCGCTACACGTCATCTATGGCTGTGTCAACGACAAGGACTATCGCAAGATTCTTTCCCATCTCCATAACGAGTTCTCCCGTCTGGGCAAGCCGTTCGACTGGCGTTTTTCGCAGCCCTCGGTGCCGCGAGGCCTTCCTGTCGCCGACCTTCAGGCTGCCGCTGCCGGCCTGGGAATCTCCGGCGATAAATATATATCTGTGAAGGAAGCCATCCGAGAGGCGCGCGCCGCTGCCAATCCGCACGATCTGGTGCTCGTGACGGGTAGCATCTTCCTTATTGCCGACGCTTTGGCCGAATAAGTTACTCGTTGTGGTACTTCTCGTGTCGCAGAATGGTGTGGGCACGATATAGTTGTTCGAGAAAGAATAGCCTCACCATCTGGTGGTTGAATGTCATCTGCGACAGCGAAATCTTGTGCGTCGCCGCGGCATACACGGCTGGCGAAAATCCATAGGCTCCGCCTACGACGAATGCCAATGTGCGCACTCCGGCATTCATC
The DNA here is from genome assembly GCA_017501495.1 of Bacteroidales bacterium. Lineage (GTDB taxonomy): Bacteria > Bacteroidota > Bacteroidia > Bacteroidales > P3 > Colimorpha. The sequence goes on from JAFVWV010000094.1 coordinate 7,179, forward strand.
TGCTTCTGCAGGTATTCGCTGAACCCCACCGAGGTGTACTCTTTCCCATGTTCATCAAGCAGCACCACAGCGTCGGCCTTCGTGGCATGGCGCAAAATCTGCTCCCCCTCGCGTTCTTTCACCTCGTCGGGGGGTAGTTTGCCTTTCACAGCGGGTATCGTCACTATCTCGAAATCGCAATAGTGCCGCAGGCGCGATGTGTATTCGTCGAGCCCTGCCTGCACATAAGACACATCGGTCTTTGAAACGACAATCAGTTTGATGTTCATATTTTGATGAATGGCAGTCGGTTGAGTGTCAACTGTAGCATGTCGGTGCGTTTGGCGCCAAACGAGCTGTAGTATTCTTCTACGCCTGGCTCCATGCTGCCCTCGAAGTCGAAGATGCGGCTGTGACGGCTCATCAGCTCTATGGTGCGCCAAATAAGGAAGGCCATTGCGTTGCGGGGTGCGTCGGTGCTGCGTGCCAGCATGAGCATATATGCACATTCGGCATCGTAGGCTGTGAACAACGCGGCTTTCAGTGTCCGGTCTGCAGCACGGGCGCCGACGATTAGTCCGTGTTGTCGCTCTATGGCAGCAGTACATGTGCGGACTATAAATTCGTGTGGCAGCAGGTCTTGTCTCCGTTTGGACGCAATATATGCAGCGTGCAGGTCGGCGAAGTCGCATGGCGCCACATTCGTGTCGATGGTCAATGCTTCGTTCAGCCGGTGGTAGTCGCGGCGTCGCAGTTGGCTGGCTCCGGCCATCAGTTCGTCAAGCGGACGTATTGGGTCAAACCGATAGGTGTAGTGTGTTGAAACTTGAAACTTGAAATCCGAAATTCCGTAATCGCCAGAGCTCATGGCAGGCGAGAGTCGCCCCACATACAGTACCGGTCGAAGTGCAAGCAATTGGCTATAGAGGTCGTGCAATGTGCTGCTGTCAGCCGGGTCGGCGAGCCATGGACCGGTGAACATTGTCAGTTGTGGCATCAGCGAATAGCGCAGCCCCATTTTTCGACAGTCAAGATACGGCATACCTCCCTTTATGTTTCCGTTGCTTTTGCTTATCAGCACGTCCCATGGCTTGGTTGCGCATACCGTATCCCACCACCAATATTGCTGAAACAGAGGGATTCTGTCTCCCTCTGCTTCACATATCCGGCGGTATGTTTCTTTATTGTTCACCAGTCTTTCTCGTCAATCACTGTATTTTGATACTGACGCGGTTGTTCTTTATCCGGCCTTCATAGGTGCTGTTGTCGCCTATGGGGTTCTCGCTTCCTTTGGCCTCCACCTCGATGCGGTTGGGGTCGATGCCGCGCATCTGCAAGGCTTTGCGCACTTCGACGGCGCGTTGGCGAGAGAGGCCTATGGTGTAGGCTTCAGTGCCTTGGTTGTCGGTGTAGCCGGTGATGAGCACGCCTTTCCGGTCGTTTTCTTTCAAGTAGTCGCTCAACTCATCGAGTTCGGTGTTCCACGACTCGACTATGGTGGCGTCGTTGGGGAAGAACTTTATATCATCAAACTTGCGGCTTGTCGTGTCGGCATCTATTATGGGGTGCTTCTTTGTGCCGAAGTAGAGCATCAGGCCGACGTGTATCAGATCTTCGTCGCGCGTCTCGTTATAGTAGGCGGCACCCTTAAAGTATCGGTAGTCAACTTCCGCAACCTTATACTGTATCTTGTTTCGCCATTCTTTTTTCACCTTCCATGCATCGAAGGCGGCCAGTGCGTCGAGGGCTTCTTTTCTGGCTTCTTTGGCAATGCGGTCGTGTTCGGCGGCATCTTCGATGGCGGGGTTCACGGCATAGACGGCACACATCAGCATGCCTGCACGCGACACCTTTTCCAGGTAGTTCATCACCGGCTGCATTTCGCCCCATTCCGGGCGTGGTTTCTGCGTCAGTTCGGGCAGGGTCGAGTAGTCGAATGCCACGAAATAGCGCTTGGTGTCCTTTGTCGAGAACGACGTGAAGCGGTTGAACTCCTCATAGTCGCTTTGGCGCACCTTCTGTTTGCCGCTGATTACGGGGTTATCCTTCTTTTTGCCTTTGCCTGCGCGGCTTTGTGCGTCGGCTCCGCCGATGGCCACCAGTACGGCCAGCATTATAAGAACAATCTTTTTCATTTCAAATTCAAAATTCAGAGTTATTGTTTTTTCCAATTTAGTACCGACAGCGGTCGGATTATTTCAAAACACCAAATTCTAAAATCAATTTTCCGTATCTCTCACGGTGCCGTCTTCGCACACTACGACGCGAGCCGGATACTTGTCTATCATCATGAAGTCGTGAGTCGAGATGAGCATTGTGGTGCCGGTGGTGCGGTTAATGTCGACGAGCAGCTGCATGATTTCGGCCGATGTCATGGGGTCGAGGTTGCCGGTGGGCTCGTCGGCGAGGATGAGGTCGGGGTTGTTGATAAGGGCTCTTGCGATGCCCACCCGCTGGCGTTCGCCTTCGGAGAGGTGTTGCGGCAGCGCCTGGGCCTTGTCGGCTATGCCTACGGCCTGAAGCGTCTTGCCGATTTGGTTCGCTATCTCGTTGCGTTTCTTCCACCCGGTGGCGCGCAGTACAAATTCGAGGTTGGCCTGCACGTTGCGGTCGGTCAGCAGGCGCGAGTCCTGGAACACGATGCCTATCTTGCGGCGCAGCTGCGGTATATGGCGTCGGCGCAGATTCACGACGTCGATGCCGCACACGCGCGCCACACCGCTCTCGATTCCTTGGTCGGCATAAAGCGAGCGGAGCAGGGAGGTCTTGCCGGCGCCGCTTTTGCCGATAAGGTAAGCGAAATCGCCCTTGGCGAGGCTGAGGTTGACATCCTTGAGCAGGGGTGTGTCGTTATAGCCAATCACCACATTTTCAAGAGCCACAATGGGCTCTTGCTGTGTAGTCTGATCAGTGTTTTCCATGCTTGCAGTGTATATCTATTGCGGTGCAAAGATACGAATTTTTTGTAATCTGCGCGAAAAAAAATGACAATGGTCTGCCTCCCGCCGTCATCGACGCCAGAAGCGCGGCAGCAGCAGGAGGAGGACGGTGATGCACTCCAGTCGGCCCATGAGCATGAGCAGCGAGCAGAGCCACATGGCCGAAGGTGTGAATGCGGCATACGAGCCGAAGCCGCCCGATGCGCCGAGCCCGGGTCCGTAGCCGGTGAGGCAACCCACCGAAGCGCCAATGGCCTCGGTGGCATCTATCCCGCAGAGCATCAGGCCCATTACGCCGAGCATCAAGCTGAAAACGTAGACCATGAAGATGACCATCACGTTGCTGCGGATATGGCTGCTGACGGGGGCGCCGTTGAGCCGCAGCGGGGTGACGGCGTTGGGGTGCAGCCGGTCGCGCAGGGTGGCTTTGGCGTTGCGAATCAATATGAGCACGCGCATCACCTTGAGGCCGCCGCTTGTCGAACCGGCCATGCCTCCGCATACCGAGAGCATCAGCAGCAGGAATATCAGCGGGGTCCACCACGTCGTGGTGTCGGCCACGACCGAGCCGGTTGTGGTCAGCGCGCTGACGGTCTGCACTGTGCCGATGCGCAGAGCGTCGCTCCAGCCGATGTTTTCGTGCCAATGGAGAACTGCGACCGTGAATGTCGCCGCCAGTGCGCAAAGCACCAAATAGAACCGGAATTGCTCCAGCTTGTGTCCTATCTGGCGCCATCGAAGGGTGAAGAAAAGGTAGAGCAGTGTGAAGTTGACACCGCTCAGCAGCATGGCAGTGGCCAGTATGTATTGCTGTATGGGCAGCAGTGAGGCTATGCTGTCGCTATTGACCGAGAAACCGCCCGACGATATGTTTGTAAATGTCAGGTTCACTGCGTCCCACCATTCCATGCCTGTCGAGGTGAGCGCAGCTATGAATGCGGCTGTCAGCACCAGATAGACGCCCAGTGTGCGGCGCACGGTGGTGGCGGTGCTCACTGCGCGCCGGCCCGTGTTGTCGGCCCCCGAAGCCTCGGCGGTGTAGAGGGCATACTTGTTGATACCCAGCCTCGGAGCCAGTGCCAATACCATCAAGACGATGCCGAAGCCGCCGAACCATTGCATCATCGAGCGCCAGAGGAGCACTGAGGCAGGCAGTGCGGCCACGCAGTCGAACACCGTGGCTCCGGTCGATGTCAGTCCGCTCATCGATTCAAAGACGGCGCGTGTCGGGCTTGTCGTGGCGCCGGTGGCGAGGAACGGCAGTGTGCCGAACAGCGTCAGCATCAGCCACACCAACACCACCATCAGATATGCCATGCGCCGGTCGTCGACGCGCCGATAGCGGCCGAAACTGACCCAAAGCAGCAATCCGACGGCGAACGTGAAGGCGGCGCAGATGCCGATGGCGGAGGCCGTGCCGTCGGCGAAGTGCAGCGCAGGCACCATGCATAGCGCCATCAAGCCCCCCTCGGCCGCAAGCATGATGCCGATAGACCTCCAAGCCGCCTTTATGTCGTTGGTTTTCATCTGCGTTTCCAATATGAAGGTGACAGGATGGCCAGCAGGGCGAATATCTCAAGCCGGCCGGCAAGCATCAGGATCATGAGTATCCATTTGGCCGCTGTCGGGAGCATGGTGTAGTAGAGGCCGGCGCCGGCGGCCCCGACAATCGGTGTGGGTCCGAGGTTCGATATGTTGGCCGCTGCCACGCAGAAGGCGTCGGCGATGCCGATGCCGCACAATGTCAGCGCAAAAGCGCCGCCTATAATAAATAATATGTAGAGGAAGACAAATCCGAAGATTTTGTTGACGTAGTCGGACGGCACCGTCTGCCGGTCGATGCGGACGGTGAGCACTGCTCCGGGATGCAGCATGCGGGTGAAGGAGTTGTGCAGGTAGCGGCTGAAGGTCATCAGTCGCCGCAGCTTGATGCCTCCGCCCGTCGACCCCGCCATGGCACCGCTGACAATGAGCAGGAACGTCAGCACCGATACCAAGAAGGGCCACCGCTCCGGCATCGCGGCGACAAAGCCGCAGGTGCTCAGCGTCGAGGCGATGTGGAACACCGAATAGCATGCGGAGCGCCACCAGTCGTTGCCTGCAAGGCCGAAGGCCGCTGTGCAGAGAACTGCCGACGCGGTGAACACGACGGCGTAGACGACGAACTCGTCGCTGCGGCGCAGGCGGCGCCAGTGCAGGGTCGCGAAGTTGTAGATCATCGCCACGTTGATGCCGCTGAGGAACATGAAGACGGTGATTACCGCCAGCGAGGCGTTGCTGTAGGCGGCCAGTCCGCCGGCCGAGGTCATGAATCCGCCTGTCGAGACGGTGCTCATCGCCAGGCACAGAGCGTCGTCCACGGGGTTGCCGCAGGCCGCCAGCAGCACGGCGAGCGTGAGCGTCAGCATGATGTAGATGAACCACATGCGGCTCACGTTCTTGGCCATGTGGGGGTGCAGCTTGCGCTGCTGGGTGCCTGAGAATTCGGATGCGTAGAGGTGGCTTCCGCCGCTGCGCAGCGAGGGCACGAGGGCCACGATGAGGAGCACCAGGCCCAGCCCGCCGACCCACTGCGTCAGTGCACGCCAGAGGCGGAGCCAAGTGGGCAGCCTGCCCGGGTCGGCCAGCACCGACGAGCCTGTCGTCGTCAAGCCGCTGACCGACTCGAATATCGCGTCGGTCGGCGAGATGTCCATGCCGCTGAGCAGGTAGGGCAGGGCTCCGAGCAGCGATGCCACGATCCACAACCCGGCCGTGATGTGGTAGCTCTCGCGCGATATGTTCTGACTGATGCCCATCCTAATCCGAGTGTCAGTTGAAGAGTCGCACCATGTCCGTCATGGCTTTGGGCAGGGTGAACACCACCACCTGGTCGCCTTGTTTGAGCTGCACCTCGCGGCTGGGAAGCATCGTCTCGCGGCCGCGCACTATGCCGCCGATGGTGGCCCCGACAGGTATGTCGAGGGCTCCGATGGGCTTGCGTGTGGCCGGAGCCCACTTGCCCACTATCAGCTCCAGCACCTCGGCGTTGGTGCCGCTCAGCCACTTGCTGCTGACGGCGTCGCCTTTGACGATAAACCGCGCTATGTAGCTGGCCGTGATGAGCTTCTTGTTGATGATGGTGTCGATACCGATGTCTTGCGAGATGTTGATGAATCCTGTGTTCTCGACCAGGGCGATGGTGCGGCGCACGCCGAGGCGTTTGGCGTGCAGGCAGGTGAGCACGTTGGTCTCGCTGCTGTTGGTGACGCCCACAAAGGCGTCGGCATCCTGCAGCCCTTCGTCTTTGAGCAGCTCGATGTCGGTGGCGTCGCCGTTGACCACCAGCGTTTTCTCCAGCTGCGCTGCCACTTCTTCGGCGCGGCGGCGGTCTTCCTCGATGAGGGTCACACGCATGCGGTCTTGCAGCGAGCTTGCGGCGTAGCGCCCGATGCGTCCGCCGCCGGCCATCATCACGCGCTTGATGCTGAAGGCCTCTTTGCCGGCCACACGGTTGATGGTATCCACCTGATTGGCGCGCCCGATGATGTAGGCTTGGTCGCCGGCGTGAAACACCGAGTCGCCGTGCGGAATGATGGTCTCGCCGCCGCGCAGCAGCGCCACCACCTTCACCTGCAGGTCGCGGTAGGTCTGCGCGAGGTCTTTCACCGCGCGGCCCACCACCGGCGAGTCGGGCTCAAGCCTTATGACGTACATCGTCAGCAGTCCGCCGCTGAAGCTGAAGTACTCTGTCGCGGCACTGTTGTTCAGCAGGTTGGTGATTTCCTTGGCGGCGATGCGTTCGGGGCAGACCATTTCGTCGACGCCCAGTTCGCGAAACATCTCCCGGTGTTTGGGTGCAAGGAGCTCGGCGTTGGTGATGCGGGCCACGGTCTTCTTGGCTTTCAGCTTTTTGGCCAGTATCGCGCTCACCAGGTTGACGCTCTCGTCGTGCAGCACGGCCAGAAAAAGGTCGCATTCGGCCACGCCGGCGTCGCGCAGCACCTGCGGCGAGGTGGCATCGCCGGCTATGGTCAGCAGGTCGGTCTCGCTCTCGAGCCGTTTCAGCAGCTCGGAGTGCGGATCCACCACGGTGATGTTGTAGTCCAGTTCGGACAGCGACTTGGCCAGGTGCACTCCCACCTCGCCGTCGCCTGCTATGGTTATGTTCATCGCTCTTCGGTTGTCAAAAATTCGGGCTGCAAAAATACACAAAATATATGAAATGTGTAAAATAAAGCAATAAATCATTGAAAATCAATGCCGGAATATCTCTCTGACGGCTGCCTTTGCCGGGTGCGGTATCCGAATGGAGAAGCCTCGGCGGCTCCAATCAGCTGAAACGAGCTTCAGTATACAGTGTTTCAGCTGTTTGGCTGTCTTTTGCAGCCCGGCATCCAAAAATGCGAAAAAAATAAAAAATGCCGATTTGTTTAACAGATTTTAACGTTTTGTAACTGCCTGATACTTAGCCACCGAAAGCCACCCCCTCCTTATCTCCTCTTACTCTCCTCTATACATGCCCTATACCAACACTTACTTTTGTAAGAGGAAGTATAGCGAAGGTATAGCGTAGATAAGTTGCAATCCACTCCCGGTCTGCCGCCTGCGTGCAGACTCGACGCGCCTCCGGACGAAAAAAAATTGTCCCATTTAAAAATAAGTTGTATATTTGCACCTTGAAAACCGATTTAAATGCCAGCCTATGAAAACAATCGTCCCCCTAAAGAAAGCAAGTGTATACGCGTGTTTTGCCGTTCTTGCGTGCATGATGGCCCATGCCATCGACGTGCGTTGCCAGACGGCAATTTATGAAAACAGATACATCGCAACGGAGCACTCCATAATAAAAAACTACGATAAATATTATGATATCAAATACGATATCTGGCCGACGTCGAGATTCGAATATGTCGACAGGAATTCAAACATGATATATACTGTCAATGTTGGATTTCTGAGTGTTCAGGATTTTGAGATTTACGACGGGTATGTCTATTTCTGCGGCGGCGGATGGACTTCTTCGAGCAAAGAAAGCAATCACGGTGCCGTATTCGGGTATTTTAACATAGACAGTGTGTTTTTCTACAACGGAAATATCCACTATTGCGTTTTTTCTGGTTTGTATCCAAGTTCCAGTCCTTCCTGGTTAACAGTAAAGCTTCACGTTTTTTCATCCATTGATGTCGCCATTGACAGAAACATGTTGCTGCACTTGGCCATGACAGGAGAACTGTATAAAGCGAGCGGAAACGAAAGTGCGTCGTTTGTGGCGGATGCACTGCGCAAGTCCGACGGCACATGGGCGCTGCAATACACGGCAGACTACGGCCAGACGCTGACATTCTGCGATGTTGCAAGCACGAAGAAAAGCGTCGTTGTGACCGGTGTCAAAGATATGGGCACCGATAGCGCCGAACTCTTCTACATTCCGTTCGAAAAACCAGCAGTGGTAGACAACAGCTTTTTCAATTTGCCGGCATACTTTTGGAGCTCCATGCCAGTTGCCAGTCCGGCGTTTTTTACGAGTAATTTAATAGTTTACCCATTCATGTCTCCAAGAATTCTCGGCATGCAGGACGATGGTTTTGCCATAGTGTGCCGCGACACGAGTTTGAACAGCGGCTCTTATGTGGTTTCCGTTTACGGCACGCCCTTTGATGATCCCGTATACCGATTCTTTTTCGGTCGCTCTTCCAGCAGACCTTTCGGGTGGGCATACAACAAAGCGATGAAAACATTGTGCGTGATAGGTTGGAGCGGAGCACGTCATATCTACACCTTAAATGACCCCTATAGCCTCTACAACATCGTTTCAACCCAAATTGACGTAGTGTGGCTGAATGTGGATGAAATCCACGGTATGAAACAGTTTGTTGTATCTGGTTCGCGAACATTCCGCGAGGAAAACGTATGGGCGTACGATTTGACCTCATCCGGGTGTATCAATCTGGAAAGCTGGGCCACGGCCCCCCTCGACAGGAGCCAGTATTATGCCAACTGGAATCAGTTGGTGTGCCCATTAAACGTTGTTTTTTCTGAAGAATCGGTCAAACCCTCGCCGGTCCTGATAGAAGTAATATGCAGATAAAAAAGAAAAATATTATGAAGAAGAAAATCATTTTTTTGCTGGCTTTTTTGCCGGTGTATGTATCCGCACAGCTCGACTCCATCGACACTCTCGGCCAGTGTCCGTACCTCTTCTACTATAACTTTCCCGAATCTGGTGTGATGTACCCCGATTCTACCTATTGCTTTACTCGTGTATTCTGTGGTCTTGGCAGCGGTATGTGGGGAGTCGATGATCCGTATATGAATCTGCCCCATGACCAGTGTGCTTTTTTTATGCATGCCGAAGATACAATCAGGGTGGTTGGAGTTGCATATGTCTCCACTTGGGATTTTTATGGTACAGAAACCAACATTTTTACATTTTATACCGGCGATATGGAACAGATTGCAACCGTCGAAAACTCGTCATATCGTCAGCAGGGGTCCGATCTTGATTCTGGTTATTACCGCTTGTATATTCATGGACAATTGAATATGCCTTATGTTTATACACCTGCACTTCGGTTTGCTTTCTTTGAGGACGACACCATTATTAATCTGTGTGGGGATTTTTGGATTGGAGGCAGCACGAATAAGCCTTATGGTTGTGATGAGAAAAGTGTTCGTATTTGTGCGCTGTGCGAATTTCATGATCCGCCATATCATTTTCCATCGCGAGTGGCCCGATACTATCTGTCGGATTCGAAAGAGTGGGCGGACGTGGTGGTGCCGACACGTACATATCCGCTATTGTTCCCCATCATTGTACCGCCGTGCGAGGAGGTGGACAGCGTGAGGGTGGAGGTGGACAGCTCAGGGTGCCTGCGGGCTGAATGGGACTCGCTGCGGTGGCAGGAGCAGTGGGTCGTCGAGCTGCGGGCCGACGGGCTGGCGCAGCCGTTGTACGACACCGTCGACAGCTGCCGCTGGAGCTACTGCGGGCTCGACGGCGGGGCTGCCTACAGCGTCAGCGTGCAGAGCCGCTGCTGGAACCCCGGCGAGAGGTACACGTGGTCGACATTCAGCCGCCG
>JAFVWV010000095.1 GCA_017501495.1 Bacteroidales bacterium
ACATCAACGATATATCAACGATATTTCAACGATTGCAATCGTCGAAATATCGTTGAAATATCGTTGATGTATCGTTGATATGCGCTACCGGATGCCTGCAGGATAATAAAAATTAACTTAATTTTCGAAGAGTTTTTTTCTGCCCGATGCAATAAATTCCAGCCAAACACCGTTAAGGTAAGCGATTATGAATAACACGGCAAAGTACGACGACCTGAGGCAGCGATATCCGCTGTTCGAATATGTTGATTATCATTATCGTTGGGACGACGGCGGTCTGCACCTGAGGTTCGACTTCAGCATGGGTGGCGTCGAATTCCACCCCGAGGCACTCGTCGAGGCGCGGCCTTTCCTCGACCGCAATGTGGCGCCCGGTGTGCTGGACCACCTGGTGTTCGACATCGGTATGATAGAGCTGATCAGTTATTGGAAATGTGCCTGTCCGCCAACGGTTAAGGTATCGTGCGGTTCGCTCACCGACGAGCAGACCGCTTTCTGGCGCAAGCTCTACTGGAACGGCCTCGGCGAGTTTTTCTACACCAACGGCATCGCTGAAACGCCGGATGCGTTTATGAGGGTGGAAAGTGGAAAGCGGAAAGTGGAAAGTAAAGGCATTTTTGAAATTCGAAATCCGAAATCCGAAATTCAGAATTCATATCTGGTTCCCATCGGCGGCGGCAAAGACTCGGTGGTCACCCTCGAGCTGCTGCGCCGTGCCGGCAAGACCATACGTCCGCTCATTATGAACCCCCGTGGCGCCACGGTCGAGTGCGCCCGTGTGGGCGGTTTCGGTATGGACGAGGTGCTCGTCATTCGCCGCACGATAGACCCTGTATTATTGGAACTTAACGCCAAAGGCTACCTCAACGGCCACACCCCCTTCAGCGCCATGCTGGCGTTCTACACGCGGCTGGCATCGGCCCTCACAGGCATACCCAATGTGGCGCTGAGCAACGAGAGCTCCGCCAACGAAAGCACCGTCCGCGGCACGAGCGTCAACCATCAGTACAGCAAGAGCCTCGAGTTCGAGGACGATTTTCGTGATTATTGCGCTAATGAGTTAATGTGTAATTGCGCAGGTGTAGATGCGTCAGCCACTGACGCAATAACGCATTCACACATTGACGCATTCAACTACTTCTCTTTCCTCCGCCCCTTGAGCGAGTTGCAGATTGCCATGCTCTTCAGCCGCTTCACGGCCTACCACGACGTCTTCCGCTCGTGCAACGCAGGCAGCAAGCAGGATATATGGTGCGGCCATTGCGCCAAATGCCTCTTTGCCTATATCATCCTCTCTCCGTTTGTCGAGCCTGACCGCCTCAACGCCATCTTCGGCAAGTCTATGCTCGACGACACGACCCTCGAACATGAATTCCGCCAGCTTCTGGGCGAGGCCGAGACCAAGCCTTCCGAATGCGTCGGCACCGTCGGCGAGGTGCACCAGGCACTCCGGATGACCGTCGAACGCTGGTCTAAAGAAAAGCGCCCCAAACTGTTGGAATCAGTCCAACTGGATAAACCGGAGCAGTTGATAAAACTTGACCGGCTGGCCCCCATCGGCAACCTCTCGGAAGAAGAACGCCAAATACTGCAACAAGCATGTACAGAGAAGACCAACTGAAAGCCCTGCTCGAGGGCCGCCGCATACTCGTCGCCGGCTATGGCCGCGAAGGCAAGAGCGCCGAGAACCTGATCGAGAAACTCCTGCCCTCGGCTCCCGTCACCATCGCCACACAGGTGGAAAAAGGGAAATGGAAAGACACAGACGACCGTTGGCACGACGACTGGCCTTTCGACCTTGTCATCAAAAGCCCCGGCATCCCCAATTTCCAATTCTCAATTCTCGATTTTCAATTAACGAGCCTTACCGACCTCTTTCTTCAGGTCTACGGCGACCGCACCATCGGCGTAACCGGCACCAAGGGCAAGAGCACCACCGCCAGCCTTATCCATCACCTGCTGCCGGGCTCCGTATTGGCTGGCAACATCGGCATACCGCTCTTCGACATTCTCGACGGGCTCGACGAACATTCGCTTGTGGTGGCCGAACTGAGCTGCCATCAGCTCGAAAACATCCATCGCGGCCCGCATGTGGCCGTGCTGCTCAACCTATTCCAGGAGCACCTTGACCACTACGAAAACTATATGGGCTACAAGATGGCCAAGATGCAGATAGCCCTCCGCCAGCAGACGGGCGACCATTTCTTCTATTGCACCGACAACGATGAACTGCGGTCGATAGTGGAAAATGGACAGTGGAAAGTGGAAAGCGAGGTGCATCCGTATTCTGTCAACGATACTACCGAAGAGGAACGGGAGGTTCTGAAGGCTTGCCCCTTGGCGGGCGACCACAACCGAAGCAACGCCCTCGTGGCCCTGCGTGTCGCACAGCTGGTGGCGCGTCAGCCGCTTTCCACATTCCACGTTCCGCTCTCCACTTTCCAGGGCCTCCGCCACCGCATGGAGTTTGTCGGCCGCTATGCCGGCATCGACTGGTACGACGACAGCATCTCCACCATACCGGCTGCCGCCATCGCCGCCGTGCAGGCGCTGCCTCGTGTCGACACGCTCATCCTCGGAGGCTTCGACCGCGGCATCGACTACACCTCCTTGGTGGAATTTTTGAAAGAGAACCCGATACAGAATCTTGTGTTTGTAGGCGCCGCAGGTCGCCGGATACACTCAGCCACTCAGCCATTCAGCCACTCAGCCACTCTCATCGAAGATGATTATACCAAGATCGTTGCGTGGTGTGCCGCGCATACGCCGCAGGGTGGGGTGGTGCTTCTCTCGCCTGCCGCCGCCAGCTACGACGCTTTCCGCAACTTCGAACATCGCGGAGACTTCTTCCGAGAACAAATCATGAAACTATGACCGACATCGACTACACCGCTATCAGGGGTGCCCTGCATGAGCATCCGCAGACTGCCGGCAACGAACAGTTTGCACACGACACCATCGTCCGCCACCTTCAGCAGCTTCACCCCGACAAGGTATATACCAACGTCGGCGGATGGGGCGTGGTGGCAGTGTGGGGACGCGACCAGCAGGCTCCCACCATCGCTTTCCGTGCCGACACCGATGCCCTACCCATCGGCCATCGTTGCGGCCACGACGGCCACACCACTATCCTCCTCCGCCTTGCCGAGCTCGTCGACAGTTATGTATGTTGCAACACTGTTGCAACACGCCAGAACACTGTTGCAACACACAAAACCTCACGCAATATCCTCCTGCTCTGGCAGCCCGCCGAGGAGACAGGCACCGGCTCGCAGGCTGTGCTTGAAAGCGGTATACTGCAGCAGTACAATATCGTGCGCTTCTTCGGTATGCACAATCTGCCCGGTTATCCGCTGGGCACTGTGGTGCTTTGTCCGCGCACGTTTGCCGCCGCGTCAACAGGTGTCGTCTATCACCTCGACGGCCGCGAGACCCACGCCTCCACACCCGAACTGGGCATTAATCCGGGATTGGCTATTGCCGAGATAATTGATAGGTTCAATAGGCTTAATGGGCAAAATGGGGAGTTTCGGCAGTCTACGCTGATATGCGTGAGGGTGGGGGAGCCGGCTTTCGGCACCTCGGTCGGACACGGCGAGGTGATGTTCACCCTCCGTGCCTTCACCAACGACGAGATGGAACGCCTGATACATGACGCCAACAGCGCCGTCGACGAGATTGCCACCCGCCACAAACTGACAGTCAGCCGCACATTAGTCGAACCTTTCCGCGCCACCGAGAACAACGGCGATTGCGTGGAAGCAATAGAAAAAGCGGCAGAGGATGTGCCGCTTCGTGTCCGTTATCAGATGGAGCCCAACCGCTGGAGCGAGGATTTCGCCGAATATCTGCTCCGCTACAAAGGCGCTATGTTCGGCATGGGCAGCGGTGAGCACCAGCCCGAGCTCCAC
>JAFVWV010000011.1 GCA_017501495.1 Bacteroidales bacterium
CGCAGAAATCTCGGAAGCACTCGTTGCGTCAATAGCGGTAGATGTCAGCGTCACATCCACGGTAGTGTCAACGGCATAGTCGGGCGACATGCGCAACTTGATAGCCAACGTAGTGCTACTAATGGCTGTGATGGCATACTGGCATACGTCCAGATACCTCTCGTCGGTGCCTGTCTTGTCGATAACGAGAACCTTGCGGCCCTTACGTGCAACTACATAACCGACATGCGTCCAAGCACTCGGAATGATAGCCTTCTGAATCCACGAGCCACCCTTTAAATAGCGGATAGTGTTGCTTTCGTCGAGCATTACCAAGTCGCCTGGTGCGGGCTCAGTAGTGATGACATTCACACCGTCCACGATGATTTCCCGCGTGGTCTCTATCATCGAAACCTGACTCTCGATAGTCGGCTTCACGGCGGCATCGTAGGCCGCTTTGTTTGCATAACTTTTGATAGCCATATCTTTACGTTTTTATTAGTTCAACAATACCCAGTTGGCCGTCGAGTTAGTAACGGCAAATGCCTCGTAACACTTGTTGTTGGTCGTGTCGTGATAACGCTGTCCGACGAATCGCGGCACAATACTCGGCGCACCGGCACCCTCTACCACCAATGGATAACCGCACACCTTCGGCATATTCTCGCAGTCGATGTCAATAGCCTTAAAGCTGCCCATGTGCTTCAGGTTCTCTATGATTCCCTGAATCTCGCCCAGCAGCTGAGCGAACGCCTGTGCGATGACGGCCTGTCCTGGCGCACCGATGAAGTTGGTGGCGACGTTCTTGAAGATACCAAGACCAACCACCAGAGCCACACCGCCGTTGACGGTGGCAGTGTAACCACTTACCACGATAGTCATGCTGGTGGGGCAGAGATACACGTAATAGCCCGTCGAAGGCATAGCAGCCACCGCCTGCTTCATCAGCGGTTCGTAGTACGATTCCGTCACCTCGCGGGTGGCTGGTAGTGTGGTGTAGGTCTGACCACCCATCACCCAACCCGTCAAAACAGGTGTGTCGCCGCTCTCGTCGTACTGAGCCGTGTAGATCAGTGCGGGGTTGTAGTCTGCTGTAGCCGTTGCAGGCAGTTCTGGATAATCCTGACGATAGGTGTAGGTATAATTGATCACCTTGTCATAAGTACGCGTCACGATACGCGCAAACAGACTTACGCTGGCGGGCACCGCACTTGCACTTGGTACCAGCATGATGTCACCGGCGTTCAGTTGTACTTCAGCCGATATACCATAACCGCTTGCACTCACCTCTTGTCCATTCACGTTGACATACTTGCCCGCCGTCGTCTGCTGAAGGGTGATGCTGCGCGTTGCGTCGTATTTACCCAAACCGCGCTCCAGAAACAGCACGCGACCGTTAGTATCGCCAAACATGCCGTCAACCTGCGTCTTGGTATAGTAAGCCGCAAGAGCATTACTGATGGCGGTGTTCATTTGGCTGGTGGTAGAGTATGAAGTCAGAGCTGCTGCAATAGCGTCTGCCACCTGCTGGGCGGTCTGCTTCTGAGCCAGAAGGCTGTCGGTCTGAGACTTGGTATAGTAAGATGCGAGAGCGTCACTGATGGCGGTGCTGATTTGTGTCGCGAGGTCGGCAGCTGTTGGCAGTGCGTCGAGTTTGTTCTTTAGCGCGGTGGTGAAGTCCTCAGTAGAGAGCTGCTTGCCGTCCACCTTGTTCACCTTCTCTGACATCATTTGATTGATAACCGCCGATGTGTAGTAATTGGTCAGTGCCGTGGCGATGGCGTTGCTGATGGCCAGGTTCACCTCAGCCGTCGTGCTGTATGGTGCCAGAGCGGTGGCGATGGCCGAGTTCATGCCGGCGGTGTTTGTGTAGGGAGCAAGAGCCGCTGCAATAGCGTCTGCCACCTGCTGGGCGGTCTGCTTCGGAGTCAGAAGGCTATCAACCTGCTGCTTGGTGTAGGTGGTTTCCTTGTCAGCCTTCAGAGCCAATCCAGATGTCACGTCGCTGCTGTTAGCCTTGCCGTTGATTTGCGTCTGAAGATATTGGTCAGCAGCCTCGCGTGCCTCGCGTTCTGCGGCAATGGCAGCGTCAGCCGAACCGGCCGCATTCAGCTTCGACTGCACGCTGGCATCCATCGCGCTCTGCGGTATTCCGCTATCGGGCTTCTGATAAGCCGTAGCACCAGCAGCGGCACCCTCACGAATCGTCTGAAGGTCGGGGATGGTGTTCTGCTTCTGCCCGAGCTTGGTGTCCACCTCCGTCTTCGTGTAAGTCGTCGCCTTGTCAGCCTTCAGGTTCTCCTCCTCGGTCAATTCGGCACGAGTAGGCAGTGCGCCGAGCTTCGACTTCTCCTGATTGGTGAAGTTCGCCTCCGACAAGCCCTTGCCCTGTTCTTTGTCAACTTTATCACTTTGCAGAGACTCAATGTTCTGCTCATTTACTGGGACTTTGTTCAGCGATTCCTGAACCTCGGCACCCGTCTGTGTAAGTCTGTAAGTAGTATCCATATCTTATTCATTATTTGTTTGTTCTTTCAAAACCAAAATCACCTCATTGTCGCGCGTCAAGATGCGGTCATAGTCGGCGCAAGCCAGATAGGTATATTCATCTGCGATGCTTGATTGTTCTGTGCGAGTGTAGACGACAGGCAGACTGTCAGAAGCCCCACATTGCGGACACGAGATGAATTGCGGACACGGCACGCTGGCCACAAAGCACAGATACTGCTCGTCCGTTTCCTGACGGTAGCCGTCCTGATAGTCCGTGTCGGGCACCTGCCACGTGCAGATAGCCGTCACGCGGCCCGCCATGCCGTCCGTGTCGAATGTGAAGAAGTATTTACCATCCGCACTGTGCACCATCTGCGACTTGTCAATCTCCATGGTGGTGCGCCGATAGCCATACACCAACTCCACCTTGAAGTCGTTAGCGTCCATGTCGAAGTCCTTGATGGCAATCTGGAACTTCGCCTCCTCGCCCTGTTGAAGTATTCTTGTCTTATCCATACGCTACAGTTTCATATAAGGTTTCACAAGTATGTTGAACGTGTACGGCACCACAGAGACGTTGGTCGGCGAGACGGGACTGCGGTACTGGTATGATATATCCACCAACATCAAAGCCGCATGATACAGCGGGGCGGGAATACATCCGTACACTTCTTTCAGGTCCGCCACCATCTCGTCCACCGTCTTCCCTCGGTTGAGGTACTGAGCCAGCGTCTCCTCCGCCGAATCGCCATACAATTCCAGCAAGTCATCCTCGCAGTCGTAGTCTATCCTGCTGTGCTGCTTAATGAAATTCAAAGATAATATCTTCATATCTGTTTTTGTTTGTCCTTTACGATACCGACAAAAAGCGGCTGGGGTTTACCGATAGGCATAAAAAAACGGGGCGGACAAGCATCACTGCCTATCCGTCCCGTTTCGGTGCCGCTGCACCCGTGGTCAATCATATTAATTATTCATTAAACAACTGACTAAAACATAACTAAAAAACCTAAAAAACTAATGTCTATGAAAAAACTACAAACTACTATAAAAAATTTACTGCTCGTATGAATATGTGCGTCGTCGCGACGCTGGATTTGGTAAGCAAGTTAAGTTATTGATTCGTTTCGCCGACGGCAGCGAGCACGGCCTGGCGCATGATGAACGAGAAATTATTGGCGAAGCGTTTCACTACTTCCATGTCTTTCTCCTTCAGTTCCACTTTACCCTGGTGGTAGATGTCGCGGCCCAGCTCGCACTCGTCAATGTTCAATCCTTGCATGTACATCATGTTGCCAAGGGGTTTCGAAATGTCCGTGGGCACCTCGTGCCCTTCGATGTCTTTCAACATCAGCTTTCTGAAATCTACTTTTGTCATAGTTCCTAATGTTTTGAGTTAATGATTACCAAGTTTCTGATAGTTTTTATACACCCACACGGCAGCACCGCCAAACACAATGCCTGCCACGATGCACGCAACGCCGTAGAACGCCGAGCCGCCTACGATGGTGGTGATGCCGAAGCCGAGAAGGATGAAACACATGATCGCCAGAGCCAGTGCTCCAAAGAACGACCCAATCTTAAACCAGCTGAAATCACATTCTGCCATAGTTGTATGTTTTAATTAGTGAAACAATATTTATTTAACTCTAATAGTTTGCGAGTATGACGATGCACCGTCATATACGTTGAATGTAAATGGTGCTGTCAGATATGCTTGTGCGATACGGAATGTCAACTGTCCGGCGGCGATACGCTGACCTGTATGTACATCACCCGTGAATCGGAACTCAGGCATGTTGGCGTTGATTGTCTTCGTAATCGTTTGGTCGCGCTCATTCGATTCAATCGTAATGCGTGCCCATTCCGTCTTCGACTCCTGCTGATTGTTACCACTCCAACCAGTGCCTCCTATGACACCCACAAGACACGTAAAGCTGGCGTCGATGGTTAGATACATGGCGCTTCCACTCGTCGTGGTGATGGCTGCCGTGAGTGCACTGACGTAGTAATAGCTGCCAGATTTCGTGATGGTAATTGTGTATAACAGTGCCGTCACATCATCTATCGGTGTTGTATTAAAGACGGATAAATAACGGATGTCGGCGCCATCACTATATTCCAGCCTGCGGATGCTTCCAGAATTGACGGTGTGCGATGCTGCCGTTCCTGGAACTTGCAGAGAAGTCAACACCATGCAGCACGTCCATATCTCTCCGTTGACAAGCGGGCCTGTGTGATAACCGCCACCATCAGCGGCAACGGATTCACAGATGTCCTTTGTGTTGACCAACACTTGCACGTATGGGTCCACGTTTCCAGTATAGTAGTTGAGTTTATGGTCACCGCTTTTAGCATACTCATATATCCTACCACCGTTTTTGATAGTCATAATAACGGTTGGGTAGAAGTCTAACTCTGCCGAGAATATATCTGCAAGATACATGCAATACCGCGCACTCCATCCAGTCACGCCGTTTTGGAATGTAAACAGGAACGAGAGTACCGTTCCGTCGTAGTTCTGTTGATAGGGAACTTCGAGTGTGTCGTCCACGGGGAAGTGGAATGTGATGGGACACACGGCCTGGTGCAGATATCCGTAGCCGGTAGTGGCTCCGTTGTTATCGATCTCCACGAAGTCAGTCAATCGGTATGGACTTGCGGCACCACCAGTCGGACGGTCGTACAGCCACTTTCCAGACTTCACTACGCCGGTCATAGTGTCGATATAGTCCGACCATGACATCGCTGTGGGCTTCATAATGCCCCACGAGATGGCATAACCCGTCACTACGTGGCCGGTGTTGTCGCGCTGTGAGTTCTTTAATAGGGTTACTCCTGCACAGTATATTGGTTTAAACCGCGCCCACATGTTGATGTTTGCGTGCTTGCAAAGACTGCCGACATCGGTCTGTCCTGTTCCGAGTGCGCCCTGGATGTCATAAACGCTGACCGGGGGCGAAATTATTCCATTTGCGTTTGCCATATCTTAATTCGTGAATGCTACTTGTTTAGAAGTTGTACCGTTGTAATAATAGAGGGTGCCATTGCTGACGTAGAGGTAGTGCGAGCTGTCGAGATAGAGCCTTTTGAACCTGGCACAGCCATCGGGGTCGATGAACCACGTCTCATCATAATTGTAGTTGGTGCCATGCAGTCCAATATTGTTGTATTGGTTGTAATAGTAGTTGCTGCTGGTTTCCTTCGATGTTCCGCTGAAGTTCAGCAGATAGATGCAGTCGCTGTCACTGGCCGTTCTTACTATCATGGGGCTGTTGCCGGCAACAATGGTCGTCGGCAGGTTTAGTCGGGTGTTCACCGTCAGATAGCCGAACTTCATGGCGTCCACCGCGCTTGTTCCTGCACTCATTCCCAAGGCCGACACGCTACCCGTGGCGTAGAGGTTGGCAGCGGTACCGTCGGCTTTCTGAATCTTCAGGGCGTTGTTGGTCGAGTCGTACACCAGACTGATGTTGCCGACGCGCAGGGCATTGAATCCGCTCGCCGTGGCGTCGCCTTGATTGGCACCATAGATGTACAATCCGTTTTGCATCTGACCCAATCCGCTTGCAATGTTGAACTGCAACGGGCGGAGTGAGTTCCAATCTCCGTACTGTTCGCCAGAAGCGGTGAACATCAGGAACAGGTCTGAGCCGTCGTTTCTCCAGAAGGTTCCGTAATTGCCACAGATTATTCTCCACCCGTCTGGGTTGGTTGTGATGGTTTTTCCGCTGAAAATGGCAGTGTTGTTGTATGTCGCCTCGTATGCCAATCGTGTGTTATTGTATTCGTAGGTGACAAATGTTGCTTGTCCCGTTCCGTTCGTGTGCCAGCCAATGCCAGTGTTGTACAGATATATTCCGCTTCCGCTTCCACTGCCTCCGCCATTAAGAAGAATATCACCACTGACCTTTCCATTGCTGGCCGTCTGTCCCCAGAACTTTGTTCCGTTACCAAGAGCATCGGTGATGCCGTAGCCGCTCAGGGTAGTCGGGTGATTGTTGGTAGTCCACGGGGTGATGGTGTTCGTTCCCAGCGTGATGACACCGCTTGCAATCTTAGCATCGGTGATGCCGTATCCTGCGAGCGTCGTGGGGTGGGATGTCAGGTCACTGAAGGCCACCGACGTGAGGTATCCAGCCAGTGAGTGATCCCCCCAGCCGTAGGCCGTGTCCCAATTCAACTGCTTAGCCGTCGTTGGCAGGCTGTAACCGCTGGCGAAGGTGATGGCGAAGGTGCCTGTGCTGGTGATGGTTGCAGGCGACACGCTGAAGCCAGTCGGAACGGTCATGCCGACAGATGTCACGGTACCCGTGTTGGTGGTGTAGCCCTGGTTCGTTACCCACGTCTTCGTAGCCATGTCGCTGATGGCGCTGGTGGTGGCATATCCGCTGAGAGCCGTTGTCAGGTGGCTGATGTTGATCTGCGATGTGCCGTAGTCACCGTCGGCTCGACCCAGCGATTCCCATACGGCAGCGAGGTCGGTAGCACCGCCGCCGCCGCTGCTGTTCTGTCCCAGGGCACTGAGGAATGAGTTAGTCCACAATCCGGCACCCACCAGTTGCACGTTGCCGTCGTTGTCGAGCTGGAAGTACACCGTGCTCGACAGGTAGAACTTTGTGGCCTTGATATTCCCAGACGTCTCAATATTGCCGCTGGCAGTGATGCTGCCAACATCTGTCATGTTGCCGCTGACGTTGGCCGTACCGTCGAATGGCCGCCCCCACAGCGTGCGGGCGGTTGCGAGCTTCGTGGCACTGGCCACATTGTCGGTGGTGAATGCCAGTTTTGTCCACGGCGTCCAACCACCGCTGCCCAAAACGTCACGATGGCTGCGATAGTAGAGGTGGCCCGTTGTGTAGTCACCGCACCATTCGGCCAACATCTGACCGCCACCGGCACCCAGTATGTTGACCATATTGCCGTATTCGCACGGGATGTCAGCGGGCGACGATACACTGGGGTAGACTTCCGTCAGATATAGCCCGGCAGTCGCTCCGAACTTCGCGCCGGCGAACTTGGTCGCTGGCGTGGATGAACTGCTGGCTACTTCAGGGTTTTGTCCCAGGTCGGCAATGGTCGGAGCTTGCACAGTGCGTGTCGTAGTGCCTATGGTGGCAGAAATCTTCTCGTTGTTGGTCGTCAGTGCCGAGAAGCTGTTGCTGGTCAGGAATCCCTGCTGACCTACCCACGTCTTCGTGGCCATGTCGCTGATGTCGCTGGTGGTGGCATATCCGCTGAGAGCCGTTGCCAGGTGGCTGATGTTGATCTGCGATGTGCCGTAGTCACCGTCGGCTCGACCCAGCGATTCCCATACGGCAGCGAGGTCGGTAGCACCGCCGCCGCCGCTGGAGTTCTGTCCCAAGGCCGAGATATAGGCATTGGTCCAGAAACCGAACATGGCCTTGATGTTATCGATGGTGGTTGTGTCACCCGCATTCGGAGTGACTTCAGTATTTCCTGAAGTATATGCACGGAACAGCGAACGGAAAAAGTCTATCTTCAAATATCGGTTGTCGCCTGCGCTCTGTGTCAGGAAATTCTGATCATTAACCCACGTCTGCGTGGCGTAGCCTGCATTGGCGTGGTTGCCCCAGCCATATGCGGTCTCACCATGACCGATGTATGTCTGATAGGTGCTATCAATGGCAATCGTTCCGCTGCCCGTAATGATGCCACCGCTTAGTCCTGTGCCTGCTGTAATGCTGGTCACGGTGCCGCCGCTCTGTTGGATGGTGGCGTTTATCCATTTGTTCTGAGCGTAGTTATACATCAACACCTGCCCGTCGTTGGCTTGCGTCAACTCGGCTGGTATATTGACATCCAACAGCCCTTGCAGTGACGATGAACCACCACCACCACCGCCGCCTGACGAATTCTGACCAAGTGCAGATACATACGAATTTGTCCAAACACCACCCATCACCTGGATGCTGTCGATGGAATAGGTAGTCGACGTGACGTAGCCAGTCTCTTCGTCGGTGGTAGTAGTCGACTCGGGTACTTCATTCGGATATAGTAGGTCCTGACGGACGGTGCTCGTATCGCTGATGACTGTGGCAGGTGTCGTACTTGGGTCAGTAACCAACACGCGCACGGCCACCTTTACCTTGAACAGCTGGTTGAAATAGTCCTTTGACACGTAGTTATCATCTACCCAACCCATTGAGGCATAGCCAGCCAGTGCCGACGGGTCGAGTCCGCCACCACCGCCAGAGCCGCCAGAGACTCCACCTCCGCCCCACATTCTGCTGCCTTTGTCTCGTGTTAGTATCATATCGCTTTACTTTTGAATCATTTTGATGGTTGCCACGTCGTCACGCCACTCACGGCCTATCGCTATTGGGTAGCAAGCGGTGCTGTCGATGGTTGCCTCGCTCGTTGGGCTGACGGCTGCCACTTGTGAGTCCTCTGCGCGCAGGTCGGTGTCGAACTGTCGTTTCGACGTCCCCCAATATGCTGCCACGCGATTAGCCAGATTCTGCTCCTGAGTCAGTGTCATCGGTTTTCCGTCTGGATCAGCAATGACGCCATAACCGTATTTCACGCCTCTATACGAACAATAGATGCAATCGGTCTCCCACTGCTCATCAACGGTATTAGTAGTTGATGCTGATGCCTCCTTCGAAGATTTATTCCACGCATTCAGACTGGTGAACGCCTGACCGTAGTCGTAGTTGACCTTGAAGTTAACAAGCGCAAAGTCGTAATAGAGTGTGAGTAGTGGGCTATTATAATATACTGCGTCCTCGGTGCCGAGGAAATCAATCCACAGCTTGCCGTAGTAACCGGCAGCGTCGGGCACCTCGATGCGCGACGAATGCAATACGTCGTAGATAGTTCCAGACACCTTGTAGAACAGCTTGCTCGACTGGTTGCAAATTGTCATCTTTACCGTGGTTGCAGTGTCCTGCCATCCTGAGCCGTTAAACCATTTGGCGTTTTCCCTGGTCGGGCCAATGCCTATACGCATGTACATATACTTATTCCCCCAATCGAAGTTGGCTTCATTGCTTACCATCTTTTCGCCGCCAACGTATGTGTCTGCCTCCAGTTCTATCACGCAGGCAGCGTAATTGTGCTCAAACTTGGTGTGCAGCTTTGCACGGTCGGTGCCGTCATATTTTGCGCCGATATAAATCACGGACGACTCCTGTACGCTCGTAATATCAAGGCCTACTTGCACCTCGTAAGCCTTGGCGGTGTAAAACTTGCTTGTGCTCAACGTGGAACCGACAAGGTCGATGCCATCAATGCTCGCGGCTTCCTTCAGGAACATCATGTTCTTACCGTCATGCTCCCACACCTGCCTGCTGGATGTGCTCATGTGGTCAACGATGTATTCTGGGAATAGGTCGATGATGTCATTCGCAGCGTCGCCGGCGTCTGCATGTACGGTGGCCTTCGAGAATCCGCGCACCAGTGTCAGTTCGTTGTCAGTTGACGCAAAGACGTTGCCGATGGTGCGCGCGTCAGGTGACACCAACGTACCCGCTGCAGTACCGCCTGCCATTGTCGTAAGCTGTGCTTTCGTCAACAGCAGGAAACGGCTGTCGGTGAATCCTACTCCCGTCAGAATGAGGTTGCGACCGCTTGTGCGTGCTGTCCAACCCCAATAGCGGCAGATGTCCTCCAGTACCTCCAGCATGTTGTATTGTGCAGATATGGTATTCTCGTCAACGTCGATTTCAGCTAACGCCAACGGATCAATGAGCTTCAGCAGTGCATCCTGCGCATACATGCCGCCCTGTACATAGATATTATCAAAGTCCAATATATGCGACGATACGGTGTACACATAATCCAGTATGCGCTTCAAGTAAAATGCAAAGTTCTTCATCTCCGTCACATAGTCAGTGGCGTCAACGATGTCTTTACCTCCGATGGAAGCCAACGCGCATTGTATCGGGTACTCGTGCTCTTGACGTCCGACAAAAATTAGCGAGCCAAAGTTCTGACTCTGCATGAATCCCTGCCACAACGTCGTATTACCCTTCATCAACGTGATAGGCAGCGCAACGTCGGTCGCTGGCAATAGCGACTTCCAATCGAACGAGCCGTTGTCAACGATACACAGGTATCCGCTCTGAGTGCGCACTGGTGTAAACACATCCTCAGCGTCGTCCTCCTGTGTCACGAACGGCTGCGCACCGCCCTTCAGAGGCACAGGGTCGCCACTGCCACCTCCGATGCTCAGCACATAAGGCGCTGCACCAGCCGCCGCCCGCAAGGGCATGAACGTGATGGTATAATTGTGCTGTGCTGCCATTGTTACTTCTTCAACAGTCCGTCAATTACCTGCTTGCGATTTTTTCCAAAATCAGGGAATACAAAGCTGACGTGTACCCAATAGTTGCCCGTCTTGGGATTCTTCTCCCAGATGAGTTGGTCGAAAGGCAAATGGTTCTTTATATACTCAAACCACTTGCGGCCCTTATTGATGTCGCCATCGATGCAGAGGTCTGCAGCCTGGCCTTTCAGGTGCTGGGAGTTGTAGACACCGCCGACAGCTTTGTTCAGTGCCTGACATCGGAAGCCACTGCCAATCTTGATAGGCTCACCCATCGCAACGCGCAACGGCTCCAGCACGTAGGCGCAGAGATACACCAGATTAATCATCTGCTGCATGTTTGGCTTGTTGTCGATTCCTTTGGCCTTGGCGGTTGCCGAGGCGTACATTTCTTCTATCGTGAAGTGCATGGTGACGGGTGTGTTCATAAGTCCTGACTATCTAATGGTTCGATGTCTGCTTGTTTCTTCGCTTTCCGCTTTGGCTTTTCGACGACTGAGCTTTCCACATGTTGTAGCTCCTCCTCAAGGATGCTATTGTCGACATCAAAGTGCCTCGCCGTCTTGTCGATGAGTACCTTGGCCAACAGTTTCCACACCCTTGCGTGCTTGTCGCCTGGCAGTCTGCACGAGGCTTTGTTCTCGGCAATACTCAGCAGTTGCTCAGCACATACTACACCGGCAGCGATATAGCTGACTGGTACGTCGATATGCACGAACACCCACCTTTCCACGCAGTACGCCAAAATGATGATGACGAACCGCTCAATCAATGTCGGGATGACTTGTCGGAACTTATAGGACATGAACTTCGCCTGCTCGCGTTTCTTCTTGGGGTACATAATGTGCACCCGCTTGTCTAATTCGTAAGCCGACCAAGCGTCGTACAACACAAAGAGCGTGGCGATGATAATCAGCGGGAAGGCTGGCTCGAATTTGCCAACCACCCAGCCGACTATCCCGCCTAAAAATAATGATAACCATTCAAATATTCTTTCCATTTCTTGCTAATTTTGCTAAAACTTTCTAATAATAGCAAGAAACGCCGCCGCGGGTTTACCGCAGCAGGATGCACAGCGACAGCAGTGCCAACAGGATAATGAGGAATGCAAACATCTGGAAGCACCCCACCTTTATCTGGTCGTCGGGCGTCAGGTCGTGATTTCTGAACCACGCATCGTTCGGATTGTTATAGTCTATCAGCATAGTTATGGTAAGAATCGTTTCAGTTTGAATGCAATAAATACAATGAGAGCCATCAGCGAGAGGATGCCCACACCCATCAGCCCCTTTTCTGTCGTCGAACGCGGCTTTTCAACTTCCTTGATGACGGGGTAGGGGACAGGCACCGAGTCCGTGCGGGCCTTATACACGGTGTCATGTTCCAAGTGGTTTTGCCACTTGGTATGCCACCGCTCAATCCATACCGTATCACCAGCCACTTTCACGAATGTCGAGTCATGTAGATAGATGCTGTCCCGTTGCACCTTGTTGATGTACGTGGTATCATTCCTAACCTTTTCAACGGTGATATACTCCGTCTTGGTACAACTCGCAAACAGCAGGCATATCAGCACTACCAGAATAACCAGCAGCACGCCCTCGAACTTAATGAAATCTTTCGTTAGCTTATCCATATTTTTCAGTTTTTATAAGTTATTTACTAATATTTTGCGTAAACCGCTGCCAGGGCCGAAGCCCTGGAAGAAGTTATTTACCTGATTTTTTCTGTCTTTGGTTTTTACCATACGCAATCATTTTAAGTTACACAAAATATTAGTTATGTCGTTTAACAACGAATTTCTGCTCCAGTACCGACACGTCGAGCGTATCAACGGCCTCGTGTATCGGCTCAGGTATATTCTCATAGAAGCCCAGGTTGTGATGCTCTTTGTAATATCTGAGCATAGCCTTTATTCGGTATTCATATCCGAACACCGGTACGTCTGCATATAGGTACGTGTAGAGTATCGCCACGCATTCCAGTATCAACGTCTGAAGGTTCTCTGTCCTCAGTCGTAGTCGTTCCGTGCAATACACGTTCAGTCGTGGCAGCACCACCTTCTCGATGTAGCGGTTGATGGCCGTGAAGTCGCGCGTCTCGAAGTAATCCAACGTCAGCTGTGACTCCTTGATGCGGTCTTCTAACAGTTGCATGCGCTGTTCCATCGTAGCCACATGGTTCTTGTGTACCATGAACCGCTTGTCGTGTATCGTTGGCACCTCCACCGTCCGCTTCGGTTTTCGTTCATCGATCACGTCGCAATCGTTCAGGAAGTCCAGACACTTCTGCATGTCAGCCGACCGCTTGCGCACCAGCCTGCCGTCTATACGTTTCTCCGCACACCAACGGCCCCGCTTGTCCTGCTTCCCGTTCTTAATGCCTCGGCTCGATTCGTCCCAATACAGGCAACCCTTATTCTTTCTCTCGCTCATAATTCCTATCCGTTCAATCCTTGGTCGTTTTGCCGTTCCACTTTTCTTGTAGCTTCGCCAACCGCTTGTCGAGCTTCTTGATGTCACTCTGTGGTACGGGGCATATCTTGAAGTGGTACGCCACGCAGCTTTCAATGTTGGCACCGCGCGACTGCTGCCACCTTGGCAACTTATAGATATGTGTACACCGCATCAGCAGCCAAATGTCGTACAACAGCGTCAGCCGGTAGCCTACCATCCGATACAGCCACGGAAACTTGCACGCCCACACCCTGACGGGGATCACCACGTCATCGTAACCGTGATTGCGCAGCAAGTCCTCCGCCTTCCAGAACAGCAGCAGGTCCTCCGCACTCACCCCGCCGGTCTCCGGGTCCGTCATCGGCCCACTTATATAAACTCGTTTCTTTTGTTTCATAATTCGTTTGTTAAAAGTTATCCAGAAAAGTTATTCAGGCATTTCTACGTTGCACGGGTCGTTATCATAGGGGATGGTGCCGTCAGGCTCATAGTCAGCCGCCTGCGTCACAATGATGGTCGCTATCTCGCGGCAATATTCCTCTGCCACCTTGTGCGGGTCTTCTCCACCGGGTTCTCTAAGTCTTGCAAGCCGTTCTTTCCACTCAGGCTTCGCCTTCTGCAAAGCATCCTCAGCCTTGAACACCGCTGGGATGATCTGCTCAGCCCAGCGGTCGATTGCTTCTTTGTTGGTCATAGTTCTCTAATTCTCTAATTCTTGATTATTTCTGTGCTTTAATCTTGATTACCTCGCCATCGCTGAAATGCTTATAATGGAAGCCTGCGACTCTGTGCGGATTGTCATCGTGACCTTTCAGCATCGTGTCCTCGGGGCAATAGTAATAATAACCCTTGCGCCAATAACTAAGGCTGTGGTTACATTGATACCACAGCCCTTTCTTGAACTTGCTCATACGTTATTCGTGATAAATAGGCAGCGGCCCGCAATTAGTGTCAAGAATACTCTCGTAAAGTTGGTCGGTAAATTCACGGCCAACGTAGCCAGTGGCTCGATGCAGGTCGCATTCGAAGAACTGCTGCTGCGAGATGCCCGTCACATGATGGCGGTCGCGGATGTCGCTACTGCCCTTCAATTTACCAGTTGCGCGATACAACTTGCACAGCTCGTTGATGTACTCACAGAAATTCATCTGGCGTATTTCCATACGTGAGGGTTGGTATTCCATCACTCCCGCCGTGTATTGTCCCAGTACGTCGGCAGCGTACTGCATGCAATCAAAGAATGTGTCGAGCTCAGTATCACCACCCAGTATAATTTCCACTTGGTTCGTACCACATGCGCGGTCGAAGTCGTAGTGCTCACCATTGGCGACGACGCGGCTACGCAGATCGCTGCTTGCCGTGCTCTTGATACGCAGATAGGTGCGCCCGCCGTGACCGGTATCGCCTCCCATCTTTCCTGTTGTGCCTACCTGAATCTCCAGGCAGTTGGCACTTATAAACTCGGTTGTCATTGTCGGCACCTTAATGCCGTCGATAATTACGGACGAAGCCTGTCCGCTGATTTCCTTTTCTTTCATAGTTCCTTATTGTTTTATGGATATAAAAAAAGAGAGGCATTCCGGCTTGGAATGTCTCTCGATTAAAGTTTCAAGTTTCGATTGTCAGGTGAGCGTCTTCAGCGGTGTCAACCCCTCCAGCCTTGAGTCAACTATATCCACCGTCATGCCGAGGGCTTCGGCTATCTGTTGGATGGTGACGTATGCCACGCTAACGAGTTCACCCTTTTCGATGCGCCCGATGTGCTGACGGGTCAGTCCCGCACGGTCGGCCAATTCCTGCTGGCTGATACCCTCCAACTTGCGCAGGGCAGTGATACGCTGCCCCATGCGCTGTGCTGCTTGTTCCTTATTCATAGTTTCTTTTGTTTTTATTTTGTTTCTGATCCATGCAACCAAATCAAATTTGGTATTTTCTTCCGCCCGCTTCCTCATAAGTGAGTATGCTACGGCAATTTCGATGGGTACTTTCATTGTCTATTCTTTATTAAAAGTGCTGGCGGCTATGGCACAGACTCTTTAATGTACTACTCTGGCATTACATCCTTATTACCCAGTTATCGCGCCTCGCTGGGCTTTTTATATGTAACGGTCAAGAGCAACCAGCACTTTATAAATTGTGGGGAGGTTGCCCTCCCCGTTTGGTTTAGAAAGCGTAGGCTTTGAAAGCCTCTTGCCGTGTCATGCTTGGATTTGCTTCGAGGTTGAGCTTTGTTCCAACCATTGCGATTGCTGTGAGAGCTGCTTCGCGGTTTATTCCAAAACCTTCGAGGGTGTCAGCGATGATGCTGCCTGAAATATTCTTCTTGATAGCCTCTGAAATGAAGTTGTAGAGGTTTGCCTTAAAAGTCTCGAAGTTGTTTGCTGTAGTCTTCATAATCTCGGTGCCCTTCCGGGTCTTGGGGGTTAGTTTGTTATTTGTTTCTTTTTCTGATGCAAAGATACGACATTTTTCTGAAACGCACAAGTATTTACGCATTTATTTCGCGTCAAAGCGTAACTTTTTATGCTTTTTCTTGCCTTTTCGCATAAGATAACCCCAAATTGTAACCTTAGAGATTACAAAACAGCCCTCTTCCATCATACATCTTACATCAGACATCTTCCGCTACCAACCTTTGATGTCGTACAACGTTTCGAGCGCATTGTCTATTCGGCTGATGCTACCACCACCTACGGAGCGGTATTTTCTGAAGTCACGGCGACCAATGCGCAACAGGTCACCAACGGTCTTGATGTTGTTGCTCTCGAATATCTTTCCAAGCCTTACGCCGTAGCCTGGGTCGTAGCCATTATATCCGACGTGAGAGAGAATGACAGCCACGGGTGCGCTGTCCACATTGTCGGGCCACCATCGGTCGGGGTCTGCCTTTGGTTCCAACTGCGCAACACGTTCTTTCAGTTCGTCGCGCTCCTGCTCAATCTTCAGGTATTCGTCACGCATCTTGTTGCCCCACTCCCTTTGTTCGTCGAGTGACTCCCTCAGCCGTTGGATTTCCGAGCCTTCATCATTCCATGATGTCGGCTGTGCATCGTTGGTGTAGACGACGCCTTCAACGTCCTCGATGCGGAAAAACACGCCATTATCGCCGTAGGCATTCGCCACGGCCTTCTCGCGGTCATGCTCAACCATTGTAACCGCCTTATCATTGATGAAGCGGCCACCGTTCTTTGTCTTTACGATAATCATAGTTCCTTATTTTATAAATTCTACCCAAAGTTCACTTATCTTTACCATTATAAAAGTAGCCAATAATCCTGTCACTATGGCAAAAAGTAGCCAATGTTTCAGAATGTAGTTCAAAACCCTCATACTTTTCGATGCGTGAATTATCTTGTCGGCATGTTCAGCGGCAAAGTGTTCGTAATACTCTGCGAATGGTTCTGTGTGGTTGTCCCATTCTTCGCCATGCATCCACCCGTCGGCAAATTCTTCGTATAATTCTTTGGGAATACATACACTTGTATTTCCGACATAAACCACCGTGTCGCCTATTCTCCCATAGGTTACGCCACAGCAGAAGCCTATATTATACGGCACTTCCAAAAAAGTCTCTCCACTCATCTTGATAACATCTGCCTTGTGGTAACGCTTCAACTCTGTTAGAGTGTCACCAACGATTTTAATTCCGTCTAATCTTCTCATAATTCGTTCAATTCCTTTAATCCATTGTCCCTATTCACTCACTCTCCCCTCCGCAAGGTCGAATCCGTAGAGTGCGTCGAGCAGAGCGTGAACGAGGTCAATCTTGTGCGTCGGCTGTGGGCCTCCCTTCACGATGCGGCGCAGGTCGCTGCTGCTCACCTCGGCGGCGCAGTTGCCGAAGCACCACGGCCACAGGGGCGACATCGAGAACTCTATCCACGGCTCCTTGTCGAGAATCATGCTCTCCAGTTCCGCGATGCGGGGGTTCTGCGTCAGCGCGGTCTGACTGACGGGCACCACCATCTGCTGTATCACGCTGGCGATGTCCGCTGCCGTTGCCTGCGGGTTCTTCTTCTGGAGGATGGTCTGGAGCCACGCCTTCAGTTGGTTAATCGGCTGGATGCTCTGGGCAGGGTCGTAGCCGAAGAAGCGGATGTCGATGTCCTGGCGGTCGTCGATGGCGGCGAGTTGGTTGATGCTCAGCATGGAGTCGAACACCTCACCGGGGCAGACGTAGAGCCAGCCCTGCTCCACCCACTGCTCGTAGAGCGGACGGTTGGGGCTCTTCTTCATCGTCTCTTCCAGCACCCATGCCACGGCGTCGGCAAAGAAGCGGCCGCGCATCGTGTCTGATGGGGTGTAATTCACGCCCAGGGTCACCATCGCGTAGAGGTCGTCGCCCAGCGAGAAGTCGAGCCCCGTGAACACGCGCCAGCCGTCCTGATAGTGGCAGTCGGTGATGCGCTTCGGTCGCTGTAGCGGTCGGATTTTGTCGCCGGTAATCCATTTGGTGACCTTGCCGCTGCTGTACACATTGAACAGCTTGGCAATCACCTCGCCAGTGTCGCCGTCGCGCTCCGCCTTGGCTATCTGGTCCTCGTAGAACTGGTGCTGCACGATTTTACCAAGCATCGGGTTCACTTTCCGTCGCACGGTGCGGTTGGTCAGCAGGTAGTGCTCGTCGCGCTGCCATGCGTCGGGCTCCAGCAGCAGGGTGAGGGTGCGGTCGTCGGTGAGCACGGGCGCCACCTTGCCGCTCTCGATGAACGTCTCACGCTCCAGCATCGCGTGGAGTCCGTCGAGTATCTGGATGAACGGCCCCTCGGTGATGCGTCCGGCTGATGTCATCGTCACGCTCAGCGGTTCGCGGCG
>JAFVWV010000096.1 GCA_017501495.1 Bacteroidales bacterium
CACCACCGCGCGGTCGTAGCCGTCCTCCACAATCTCGTCTTCGCACATCTGCTCGTCGAGGTAGAGGCCCAGAATAGCGTCCAGCACGCTGTAGTCGGGCAGCGAGTCGCTGTCCTTCTGCCCCGGACGCAGCTCCGCGCTCGGCGCCTTGTCTATCGTGTTCTGCGGTATGCGAATACCGTCGCGATTGATCCAGTCGCTCAGCTGATAGACCTCGGTCTTGTAGAGGTCGGCAATCACCGCCAGGCTCCCGCAGCTGTCGCCGTAGAGCGTGCCGTAGCCCATGGCCGCCTCGCTCCGGTTCGTCGTGTTCAGCGCCAGCGCGCCGAACTTGTTGGCATAGCTCATCACCAGCGTGCCGCGGATGCGCGCCTGGAGGTTCTCTTCGGTCACATCCTCGGCGCGGTCGCCAAACACAGGTTTCAGGGCTGTCTTGAACTGCTCGAACATCGGAGCTATGGGCACGATGTCGTAGCTCATGCCCAGGTTGTGGGCCAGGTCCTCGGCGTCGCGCACCGAGTGGTCGGTCGAATACTGGCTCGGCATCAGCAGGCCGTGCACATTCTCGGCACCCAGCGCGTCGACCGCCAGCGTGGCCACCAGCGCTGAATCGATGCCGCCGCTCAGGCCAAGCACCGCCCTGCGCAGGCCGTTCTTGCCGAAATAATCCCTCAAGCCGCACACCAGCGCCTTGTACACCAGCTCCACGGCCTCGGGCTTCTCGTCGTCAACCACAGTGTCTATCAGCTGCATGTCCACCGTCTGGCAGGCCTGTTCGAAGTATGGCAGCTGGCAGAGCACTCCGCCCGCCGCATTCATCGCCAGGCTCCCGCCGGCATAGAGGTACGGGCCCTCGCCGCCGGTGCGGTTCACGTATACAAGGCTCGCGCCCAGCGTCTCAACTATCTTCGTCATGCGGTAGCGCGTGCGGTACGGCTTCTGGTAGTCGAAGATGTTGCATCCGCAGCAGATCACCATGTCGGGCTGGTCTATATGGCCCTTGCTCAGCTCCTTCAAATCCTCGTAGAAGCCTATCGCAATCCGCTGGTCGTGGAAATCAATCAACTGCACACCCTCGCCCCTCACAAAATACTTCTGCTCATCGGGGGCCAGGTACTTCTTCGTCACCACGCCGCGGATGGCGCAGTTCTGCACAAACACAATCGCGTTGCACAGCCCCTTGTCCTGTATCTGCAGCGGCATACCCACCAGGAAGGCGCGGTGCTCGCTCAGCTCAATCAGCTCCTGCAGCGCCGCCTGCGCACGCTTCTGCAGGTCGGTGTAGGCTGCGGCGGCAAAGAGCGGCGCGCCGCAAAGCGTGCATGCCGGAAAAACAGTCAGCAGCGCGTCGCCGGAAGCCGCAAGTTCGGCTTTAATCCACTCCAGGTTCTCGTCGGTGCGTCGCGTGAGCACGTCGTGCTGTACAATATGTATCTTCATATTAGTCGTTTTATTATCATTGACAATTTGATCTTAGAAGTCAAAAAGCTAAGAAGTTAAGAAGTCAAGAAGTTAAGAAGTTAAGAAGTTAAGACAATACTTTAAGCTTTAAGCTCTAAACCCTCAACTTTACACCTTTCACTTTAAACTTTCAACTTTAAACTATACATTTTCAACTTTACATTTTCTTTAACGCATCAGGCACTTTTTTAGTATGCACCACGCAAAAAAAATAAAAAAAACTCCGAGGCATCACCCCACCGTTCGGCAGGGGTCCCCTTCGCCCGTTGTACAGTACTTGTACAGTACTTGTACAGTATATGTACGCTTTATAAACGTACAAGTACTGTACAAGTAGCGTACATATAGCGTACAACGAGGCAGGAAGTGCCTTTTGAGGTAGCGACAAGATATTGACATATAAGATGTTGAAAAATCACCCCTCACCGATAGCAAAGACAATTTTCACCGCCTCGACACCGATTTGTCCGGACACGGCACTGACTGCGGTGCGCAGAAAGAGGGGTGCGACGAATATTTTTTTTCGATGTGCACAATAAATAAAATATATATACGTTAATGCGGACAGAAAAACGAACAAAAACATAGATACACAATGAAGAACCTTGTTATTGTTGAGTCGCCTGCAAAGGCGAAGACAATCGAAAAATTCCTCGGCAAGGACTACACGGTGAAGTCGAGTTACGGCCATATCCGCGACCTTGCCAAAAAAGAGATGAGCATCGACGTGGAAAGCAACTACGAGCCGCAGTACCAGATAAGCGACGACAAGCGTGCGCTGGTGAGCGAGCTGAAGAAGGCTGTGGCCGGCGCCGATAAGGTGTGGCTGGCATCCGATGAGGACCGCGAGGGAGAAGCTATAGCATGGCACCTGCAGGAGACGCTGAAGCTTGACCCGGAGCGGACTCAGAGAATTGTGTTCAACGAGATTACCAAAACAGCCATACTGCACGCAATAGAAAATCCGCGCCAGATAGACATGAACCTGGTCGACGCGCAGCAGGCACGCCGTGTGCTCGACCGCCTGGTGGGCTACGAGATAAGCCCGATCCTCTGGAGCAAAATCAAACCCGCGCTGAGCGCCGGCCGCGTGCAGAGCGTGGCGGTGCGCCTGATAGTGGAGCGCGAGGAAGAAATCAAAGCCTTCGAAAGCAAGCCCTACTTCCGCGTGGTGGCCCAGATGCGCCCGAAAGACGGCCAGCGGACACTGGCGGCCGAGCTGAGCCGCCACTTCGACACAGAGGCCGAGGCACAGCGTTTCCTGGAGAGCCTGACAGGCGCAAGCTTCAAAGTGAGCCGCATCGAGACTAAACCCTTGCGCCGCACACCGGCACCTCCCTTCACCACAAGCACCCTGCAGCAGGAAGCCAGCCGCAAGCTGGGCTTCAGCGTGGCACGCACCATGCAGGTGGCACAGCAGCTCTACGAAAGCGGATACATCACATACATGCGTACAGACAGCGTGAACCTGAGCGAGCTGGCGCTGGGCATGGCAAAGAAAGAAATCGAACAGGCCTACGGCCCCGAATACGTCAAAACCCGCCGCTACCAGACCAAGACCAAAGGCGCCCAGGAGGCCCACGAGGCCATACGCCCAACCAACATGGAGGCACAGACAATCAACACCGAGAGCGCCCAGCGCCGCCTCTACGAACTGATCTGGAAAAGCACCGTGGCAAGCCAGATGGCCGACGCCGAACTGGAAAAGACGGAAATCGAAATCGCCATAAGCACGTCGGACACCCTCTCGTTCCAATGCAGCGGCGAACAGGTGAAGTTCGACGGATTCCTCAAAGTGTACATGGAAAGCAGCGACGACGACGGCGGCGAACAGACCGAACGCCTGCTGCCACGCCTGCCGGAAGGGACTCTGATGGCAATGGAAAGCTGCGAGGCAGCCGAACACTGGACACAGCACCCGCCACGCTACACCGAAGCCAGCCTCGTCAAAAAACTGGAAGACCTCGGCATCGGCCGCCCGTCGACCTACGCACCCACCATCAGCACAATACTGAAACGCGAGTACATCATGAAAGAAGACCGCGAAGGCGAAAGCCGCCAGTGCGTGGTGCTGAGCCTGAAGAACGACGAAATAAAACGCACCGAAAAGGTGGAGAAAGGCTATGCTGAAAAAGGCAAACTCTTCCCGACCGACATCGGATGCGTGGTGAACAACTTCCTCATGGAGCACTTCACCGACATCATGGACTACAACTTCACAGCCACGGTGGAAAAAGACTTCGACGAAATTGCAGCCGGCAAGAAAGAATGGCGCAAGGTGATAGACCGCTTCTACGTGCCGTTCCATAAAAACATACGCCAGACCCAACAGACAAGCCAGCGCACCACCGGCAGCCGCCTGCTGGGCGTCGACCCCGAAAGCGGCAAAAACGTCTACGCGAAAATCGGCCGCTACGGCACACTCGTGCAAATCGGCGAGACCAACAGCGACGAAAAACCGAAATTCGCCAGCATGAAGAAAGGACAGAGCATCGAGACCATCACCCTCGACGAGGCCCTGGGCCTCTTCGCCCTGCCACGGAGCCTGGGTCAGTTCGAAGACAAAGACGTCACCGTCAGCATCGGCAAATTCGGCCCCTACGTGCGACACAACAACAAATTCTACTCGCTGAGCAAAAACGACGACCCCTACGATGTGAACCTCGAGCGCGCAATACAAATCATCAAGGTGAAGCGCGAAGCCGAGGCAACAAAAGAGGAACAGAAAAAGAACTACCCACACGAGATAGGCGTGCAGGACGGCGAGGCAGTGGTGAGCAACATCGGCCGCTTCGGCCCCTACCTGACCTACAAAGGCGAGAACTTCCGCCTCTCGAAAGGTGTCGACCCGCTGACCCTCAGCCTGGCCGAAGCCATGGAGATAATAGAAAACGCCGGTAAACGGAAAAAGAAAAAATGAGACTGAGCGTTGTCATAGTCAACTACAACGTCAAGTATTTCCTCAAGCAGTGCCTGTCGTCGGTCTATGGGTCGGAACTGACCCTGGCCGACGGCAGCCGGCTGGAGTTCGACGTGTGGGTGGTGGACAACGACTCGGTGGACGGAAGCACCGAGATGGTTGAGCGCGACTTCCCGCAGGTGCACATCATAGCCAACAAAGAAAACGTGGGCTTTGCACGTGCCAACAACCAGGCGCTCAACGCAATTTCGAATTCTGGCAGTCAGCTTCAAAATTCAGAATTCAAAACTCAGAATTCCGAACTGTTCCTACTGCTGAACCCCGACACGGTGGTCGAACGCGAAACCTTCGTGCGGTGTGCCGACTTCATGGCCGCGCACCCCGACTGCGGCGGCCTCTGCGTCAAGATGGTCGACGGCAAAGGACGCTTCCTCAAAGAAAGCAAGCGCGGGTTCCCAACACCTGAAGCGTCGTTCTACAAACTCTCGGGGCTGATACACCTCTTCCCCCACTCGCGGCGCGTTGCAGCCTACTATATGGGCCACCTGCCCGACGACGAAACCAACGAAATCGAAATCATGCCCGGCGCCTTCCTGATGTTCCGGCGCGAGGTCTACAACCAGATCGGCGGACTGGACGAAAGCTACTTCATGTACGGCGAAGACATTGATTTCTCGTGGCGCATACGCCTGGCCGGATGGAAGAACTACTACCTGCCGCAGACACGCATCATACACTATAAAGGAGAGAGCACCAAGAAAGGGTCGATGAACTACGTTTACACCTTCTACAACGCCATGTCGATCTTCGTGAAACGCTACTTCACCGGCAGCGGTGCACGGCTCTTCACGGCGCTTCTGCATCTGGCCATCTGGCTGCGTGCGGCAGTGGCGTGGGTGGGACGCATAGCCCGGCGGCTGGCGGTGCCGGTGGCCGACTTCGCGGCGGCCTACGGAGGCTTCCTGCTCCTAAAACAACTGTGGGAACACCTGAAAGGCGTCGGCTCCGACTACTATCCTGCCGAATAC
>JAFVWV010000012.1 GCA_017501495.1 Bacteroidales bacterium
CGATGCGCTCCAGCAGGCCTTTGGCCATCACCTGGGCATTGTTTGCCATGTCAATAAGCTGATACTTGATTGACGAACTTCCGCAGTTTAAAACTAAGATCTTCATGTTATGTGTAATTATTTGATTATTATAATATTTGTTAAATATACCCTATCTGTTGAACAAGCCAAAGATACAAAAAAAAACTAATGTGAGAATATTTTTAACAAAAAAAGGCTGCGGTATCTGTGCAGATACCGCAGCCCACAAGGGTTAGTGTGTCAGGACCTAACGGACCACGACGATTCGGCGGGCAGGGGCGTTGCCGACCTTGATGAGGTAGGCGCCGGTGGAGGGCACGTCGAAGCGCAGCACGTCGTACTCGTCGGTCTTGGTCGCCAGCTGGCGGCCTACGGCGTCGAAGAGCATCACACGGGCGCCCTCGGCTCCCTCGACGATGATCTGTCCGTCGCGCTGGTAGAGCTTGACGTTGGCCATCGTGGCGTCGTCGTCGATGCCGACATAGACGGTGTCGTGGATGTAGACGGTGTCGGTCAGGGTGATGTAGACGGTGTCGGTCAGCCACAACGTGTCGGTCACCAGCGTGGTGTCGAAGACATATTCAGTGTTGGTCACCGTGTCGTAGACCGTGTTGGTCACCGTGTCGAAGACGTATTCGGTGTTGGTCACCGTATCGTAGACCGTGTTGGTCACCGTGTCATAGACTGTGTTGGTCACCGTGTCTGTCTGCGTCAGGGTGATGGTGTCGTAGAGTGTGACGATGGCGGTGTCGTGGATGTAGTTGTTCAGAATCACGCTGTCGACGATGGTGTTGGTGACGGTCAGCGTGTCGTAGAGGGTGACGATGGTGGTATCGTGGATGAAGACAAGTGTGGTGTCATGCACGAAGTTGTAGATCTGCGTGGTGTCGTTGACGTAGACGTACATCGTGTCGACCAGCGTCTGGATGATGCTGTCGTTGACGGTCACGTAGGCTGTGTCGTATCTCCACTGGTAGACATACGAGGTGTCGTGCACATAGGTTGTGTCGTAGAAGTAGAGGCTGTCGTGTGTGTAGCGGTAGACGTACATCGTGTCGTGGACGGGGATGTAGGTGGTGTCGTGTACAAAGTGGTCGACCACCGTGGTGTCGTGGATGTAGTTGTTCAAAATCACCGTGTCGATGCTGTAGACGGTGTTGGTCACCGTCAGGGTGTCGTAGTTGATTATCACGGTGGTGTCGTGGATGTTGATGTAGGTGGTGTCGTGCACGATGTTGTAGATCTGCGTGGTGTCGTTGACGTAGATGTACATGGTGTCGACCAAGGTCTGGATGATGCTGTCGTTGACGGTCACGTACGTGGTGTCGTGCTTCCAGTTGGTGATGTAGGTGGTGTCGTGCACGTAGGTGGTGTCGTAGAAGTAGAGGCTGTCGTAGATGTAGCGGTTGACGTACATTGTGTCGTGCACCAGCATGGTCGTGGTGTCGTGGACGGCTACCTGCAGGTAGACGGTGTCGAACTGCACGAGGGTGAGCGTGTCGACTTCGGTGACGATGGTGGTGTCGTGGACGGGCACTTCGACGTAAGTTGTGTCGTGGACATCGACATAGGTGGTGTCGTGGACATCGACGAAAGTAGTGTCATGGACGGGCACTTCTACATAGGTGGTGTCGTGGACATCGACATAAGTGGTGTCATGGACGGGCACTTCTACGTAGGTGGTGTCGTGGACATCTACATAGGTGGTGTCGTGGATGAGGCTGTCGACATAGGTGGTGTCATGCACAAACTCGGTGTCGGGCAGGCAGATGATGGGCTCGACGATGGCGGTGAAGGTCGTGTCGCTTGTGACGGTGACGGTACGGAAGTTGCCAGCGTTTTCATCGTCTTCCCAGCCGACGAACTTGTAGTCGCGCTCAGGCGCAACAGCTATGTTGACCATATCGTTGTATCTGTAGGGACCACTTCCTATGGTTTGGCCGCTCTCTGCAGTAACGGTGACCTCGACGGGTATTCCTTGTGAGGATAGGTTAACGATGATGTCTTGCTCTGGTCTGATACTGAAGTGCTTTTCTGCCGTAAACGGCCAGTCGGTACTTGCTATCCAATACCACGCCGAGTTGTAGATCTCGAAGTATACCTCGTAGCCTGGTTTGGCGATGGCGTTGAGTTCTATGTTTTCGTCGCCGGCATATGTATAGTTGTTGTTAGGCTCAAGCATGTTGCCGTTATGGTCAACGAAAGATGCCACCATCGTTGTGTCGTATTGGCTTATGTATACATTGACCGAACTGGGGATGAACAGCGCGGTGAAGCCGTTGCCGTAGCCGCAGGTTTGGTGGTTTGCTATCAGATCGATGCTTTCTCCATAGAGTGTGTCTTCGCCGTGC
Organism: Bacteroidales bacterium; assembly: GCA_017501495.1. Lineage (GTDB taxonomy): Bacteria > Bacteroidota > Bacteroidia > Bacteroidales > P3 > Colimorpha. The sequence continues at coordinate 2,373 of JAFVWV010000012.1, forward strand.
ACCCAGCCTTTGACCATGTAGCCATCATAGGGATAGGCTGTAATGGTGGCGGTGGTGCCGTATTCGTAGGTGCCTCCGCCTTCTACGTAGCCGCGATCGGTTTCGTCAGTAGTGGCCACCAGGAAGAGCGTCTGGTGGGTATTGTAGAAACTGAAGTTGTCTACCGCTGCCGGGGGCTGGCTGCCTCCGTTGTGGTCGTTGCGCCAGTAGAAGACAAATTTGTACAGTCCGCCTTCGGGCACTTCGACAGAACCTGCGAAGCTCTGCCAGCTTTCCTGCAGGTTCAGTTTGCTGCCGCCGTCGAGGGCTGTGACGCCTGCAGGCAGGTTGTTGTGGTTCCAGATGTAGTTACCTGTTGATGCTTCGAGCGGCACATTGGCAGGCACGATGGCTACACGCAGGTAGTCGTAGGTGGATTCGCCCTTGCAGAGCCAGTCGAAGTTGTAGTTGTAGACACCGGGTTTGAGATACATGGGGTAGTAAGCGAAAACGTTGGAGCTACTGTTGTCAGTGGTGTAAGTGTTGTCCACGCCGTTGTTGCTGATGAAGAGGCTGGTGTTGCCGCCATCGGCCGAGGTGCCGACGACCCACTTGTTGGTGCAGGTGCCATTCGCGAGGACAATGCCGCCGTCGCCGTTCTCAAAGTCGACGTTGAGCTGCTCCAGAGGCTCCATAAAGTTGCAGCTGAGGTAGAGGTCGTCGGTGAGCACTATGGTGCGCGGGTTGTCGATGTTGCCGTCGCTCCACTGGCCGAAGTAGTAGCCCTCGTTGGCTACGGCCTCGATGGTGATGCTGTCTCCGTTGGCCACGCTGATGGAGTTGCTTTCGGCATTGATGCCGTTGACGGTGCCCATGTCGGGACTGTAGCTCACGTAGAGCGTCGGGTTGCTGGGCAGGAAGTAGGCTATGTATTCGGTTTCTGTGGCTGTGAGGTTCACCGGGACTCTGATGGTGTCGGTGGTCTCGCCGGTGCTCCAGTGGCCGAAGATGTAGCCGTCGCCAGCCATGGCCACAAGCGTGGCGGTGTCGCCGTAGTAGTATTCGCCCTGGTCGGTCTCGACCCAGCCGTGCTGGCGGTCGCCGTAGGCTGTGAGGCCTATGGGTTCGTTATTGTGGTAGAGACGGATGTTGTCCACCGCTGCCGGCGGGTTGTTGTCGCTGTAGGTGCTGGTGATGTTGCGCCAGTAGAAGACCAGCTTGTAGTTGCCGCCTTCGGTCAGCTCGAAGCTCTTGCTCTTGCTGCTCCACGTGGTGTGGTTGTAGAGTGCGCGGCTGCTGTCGAGGGCTATGGCTCCGCCGGGGATATTGTAAGCGCTCCATTCGCTCACTGCCGACGAGGAAGCCGTGGTCGGAGTGCTTTCCGGCACGAGGGCCACGCGCATATAGTCGCTGTAGCTGCCTTTGTATTTCCAATCGTAGCTGAAGTCGTAGAGGCCGGGTTCAAGGGTGAGGTTGACCCATGCAAAGACCGAAGCTGCCTGGCCGAGTGTGTAGGCGTTGGTCTGGCCGCCGTCGTTGCTGATGAAGAGGGCCTGGTTCATGTGTGTCGCCTCGTCGGTTTGGCCTATTGCCCACTGGTTGGCAAGGCTGCCGTTGCTCATGTCGACATATTCCTCGCCCATCTGCTCGAAGTCGAGGTACATCTCGCCGTTGGCCATGTCGTAGGGGTGTACAAAGTAGGCCTCAAGGGTCATGTTCACTGTGGCCTCTATCTGGCGGGGGTTGTCGGTGTTGCCGTCGCTCCAGCGCGAGAAGTGCCATCCTTCGGCGGGTGTGGCGGTGAGGGTGGCGGTGTCGCCGTTAGCGTATTCGCCGCTGCCTTCCACCGTGCCGCCCAGCTGGTTGTGGGCATAGCCGTTGATTGTGGCCACATTGGCTTCGAAGTAGGCTATGTATTCGGTGGTCTGAGCTGCAAGATTGGCGGTGACGGTGATGGTGGGCGTGGTTTCGCCGGTGCTCCAGTGTGTGAAGTAGTAGTTGTCCGTTGCGGGAATGGCCGTCAGTGTCACCTCGTCGCCGTAGGTGTAGAGGCCAAAGCCTTCCACAGAGCCCATCGTTTCGTCGGCGCTTCTGGCGCTGATGAGTATCTCGTTCACCTGGTTGATGCTGATGTTGTCCACTGCTGCGGGTGGATTGGTGCCGCCGCCGTTGTCGTTGCACCACATGAAGACGAGCTTGTAGCTGCCTGCCGTCAGTTCGGCGCTGGCGTCGACGTGTGTCCAGTCGTTTTTCTGGTTCATCTTGCCGCCCAGGTCGTACCAGCCTGCAGGGGTCGTCGTGGTGTAGTTGTTGAAGCTGCTATTGCTGCCGTTGGGCAGTTTGTCGGCCGTCAGTTCGGCGCTGGCTGGGGCCACCCATGCACGCAGGTAGTCGTAGCTGCTCTCGCCCTGGCCATTGTAGTCAAACTGGAAGTAGTATACGGCCGTCTCTTCGATTTCCATTTGGCGGAAAGCATAGCTGACGCTGGTTTTGGTGTTGTCGTAGCTGTTGGCAAGTGTGGTGTCGGTGCTGCTGGTCACGTAGAGGTTCTCGTTGTTCACCACCCAGATGTTGTTGGCGCCGTTGACGAACTCCCAGTATTGGTCGTCGTTGGGGCCAAAGCCGCAGTTGTAGGGCACGGTGGCGGGCTCGAAGCCGGCTACGGGGGTTTTAACCGTCAGTGTGGCGGCGCCGCTGAGGCCGTCGTTGCCGCAGTCGGCACGCAGCTCGACAGTGTACTCGGTGTTGTCGGCCAGCTGGCTGACGGTGTAGGTCGTGGTCTGGCTGTAGAAGGTTTGTGTGCCGCCATCGGGGGCGATGGCGGTGATTTGCCACGAGGTCTCTTCGCCGCCGGGCTGCCAGCTGAGGGTGAAGCCTTGGTCGGTGATGTTGCTCAGCTCAATGTTGGTTGGCACAAAGCAGACGGGACTGTCGTTCTCTTCATAGAACATGGTCACCTTGGGCAGGAAAGCCTGGGAATTGACGGTGGTGTTATGGGAGCTGATAGAGCTGCCGTTTGCAGCGCTGACGCCAAGATAATTTGCAGTTTTGTAGCTGCCTATGGTTGTCGTTATGTCGACCAGCAGGTTGCCGCCGGTGTAGCGGTAAGGCTCGTCGAAGGTGATGGTCCAAAGTTCGTCCATGCCGCTGACGGTGCCTTGCCACACTTGCGTGACGCTGGCGTCGCTCAGTGCGCTGAGGGTCTCGTCGGTCGACGTGCTGAGGCTCACGGTGACGGTGGTGTTCCAGTTGGTTGTCGACGTGGTACCCATGTAGAATACAAAACCCGTCAGGTCGTTGCCGAGCAGCTCCTGCATAATCGAGGCGGGGTAGACAATCTGGTTATGCTGTGCCTCATCTACATAGAGGCCATAGATGGGTATATATTCGTTGGTCGTTGTGCCGTCGGCGAGGGTGACATACTGTCCAGCGAAGTCGGTGCGGAAGGTGGCGGTGGTGGTGGATACTGCGAAGTCGTTGTCGCCGCACTGCGACAGTACGCCTACGGTGTAGGCGGTGTTGGCATCGAGACCGGAGAGTGTAAATGTGCTCTGCCCGTTGGCGGTGCCCACATTCTCTCCGTTGACGCTGACAACCCACATGTTCTCGTCGCCGCCGGGAGTCCAGCTGAGGGTGGCTCCATCGGAGGTGATGTCGCTCACCTGAAGGTTGGTGACGGGGAGGCACGACATCTCGGTGCCGCCGGTGAAGGTGAAGGTGGTCTTGGGTGTGAATGCCCGAAGTGTTTGGTTTGTAATTGCGTCGACGCTGGTGCCGTTATAGCCGCTGATGCTGCCGCCGGTGGTTGCTACGCCACTGAAGGTGCAGCTTTTGTAGTTGCCGTCGGTGACGCTGCGTATGTCTACAAGCAGGTTGCCGCCGTTGTAGACGTATGGCGTTTCGAAGCTGATGACCATGGTGCTGCCGGTGCCGTCCATGGTGCCGGAGTATACCGTGGCGGCATCGCTCATGTCGATAAACGATGTGCTGGTGAAGTTTGTCGCCTCGGTCTCCATCAGCCGCACTTCGAGTGTGGAAGTCCATGCCTCGGATGCAGGCTTGGAGATGTAGAAGGTCATAGAGGTGATTTCGCCGCCGGTCATGTCGGTCGTTGTGATTGAGCCGGCAATCATCTCGGCGCTGTAGATGAACTGGCTGTGGATGAAGTCATCCAGATAAGCACCATAGACGGGAATGTAATTGTTTGTCGCAGTCCCGTCGGCCACGGTCAGGGTGTTTTGCGCTCGCGATGTCCACGGCACAAGCATCAGCGCGAGAAGCGCCAAAATCGGTAGAAGTTTTTTCATAATTTTGATAATTTAGTTAATAATATTGTGTGACTATAAAATATCAAAACCGGGTATACAAGCAATGTATATCTGTCGTGTGTGTAGCTGAGTAAGTGGGAGTTAGCTTTTCGCAGTGCTGCATCCGTCAGCTCTCGGCGGTGCATATTGGTTAATCGGTGCAAAGGTACATAAAATGTCTGAAATGGCCAAATTTTATTCTTGCTTTAACATAGATAAGAAGTTTTTGACATAGATAAGAAGTTTATAAACGAAAGATGCCGACCCTTTTTGGGGTCGGCATCCGGCGTTTCTTTATTCGCTTTGCGTGGTCGGGCGCCATTACATGGCGTTGACCTGGCGCATGAGTTTCGATTTGAGGTTGGAAGCTTTGTTCTTGTGGATGACGCTGCGCTTGGCCAGCTTGTCGATGATGGAAACCATCTTGGGCAGGCGCTCGGTGGCGACGGCCTTGTCCTCAAGGGCGCGGAAGTCGCGGAGGGCGTTGCGCATGGTCTTGGCATAGTAGCGGTTCTCGACTCTCTTCTTCTCGCTCGAGCGAATTCTCTTTTTTGCAGACTTGTGGTGTGCCATTGTTTAATTTATAATTACTATTTCTAATTTTGTTTGGTACCGCGTGCGGGATTCGAACCCGCGATTTTGAGAATGAAAATCTCACGTCCTGGGCCTACTAGACGAACGCGGCGGCCTGCTTTTCTCACTTCCCCTTTCGGGACCTTTTTCGTTCAAAAAGCGGGTGCAAAAGTACGAACATTTTTCGACATGGCAAAATTTTTTTCAACCCCGAAAGTTGAAAACTTTGCGCCGCTACTCGTTATCTGCCTGGAAACGAAAGCCTAAGCGCTTGCCTGTGACCAGTGATTTTTTGTCGAAATTTGTTCTCATTTCACCCACCGACACCAGCTTGACTTCGTCGTACGGGGGGGTCAAAAGATCAAAATTGGTGGTGTATTCGATTGCCGATTCGACGATGCCTTGCACTGTCTCGGGGGTTATCTCCGAGGTGTTGAAGTTGGTGTAGAGCATGCCGAGCTCGCGCTTGCCTTCGATGAAGTAGTGCCGCTCGAGGTTGACGAACACGCGCCCGATCATGTAGCCCAAGTCGTTGTCGCGCTGGTAGGCGAAGCTGTCGGCCAGGAAGTTGTAGATGTGTATCACGCCGCAGTAGCTGCGTCGCGTGTCTTCGCGCACGTAGGGTGTTTTCATCACCTGGTGGTCGCGCGAGAACTCGAAGACGTTGGTGTGCATCATGAAGAGCAATATGTCGCCGCCGAACTTGACTTCGAACTCGAAGTCGCCACGGTCGGTGAACTCGAAGGCCACCTGGCGCCCCTCTTCGCGGCAGCGCTGCTGGAAGAGGGAGATGAGTTCGCGTGTGGTCGAGCGGAAGAGCTCGAAGCTGTCGCGCGTGGCGCGGAAGACGCTCTGCTTGAGGTCGCTCTTGTCGAAGACCAGATTTTTGAGTGATTCTTTCAGTTCCATATATTTTGATGTGTGTATGCGGGGTAATAACGCGCAGGTGGATGTATTATTGTGTCTGGATGGCAGAAAAAGTGCCGCCGCCTCCTATGGGTTATATACTTTTCGGTGCCGCCTCCCGATTTGTTGTATTTTAAAATTACCGTACTGAAAATCAGCATAATAGTTGTTGAGTAAGAGCCCTGCGTCTAAATGCCTGGCAATCAGCATCCGAGAGCCATCCGCGCTATACCAACGCTATATCTCCTCCTACTCTGCGCTATACCTGCTCTTACTTTTGTAAGAGGAGAGTAGGAGGGGATAAGGAGCGGGTAAGTTTGAGATAGGTTGCAATGGGCTGTCTGGCAGGCAAAAAAAGCCGACGCACCGCATATCGGTTGCGGTGCGTCGGCTTTGTAGTAGGGTGGCTGGCCCGGTGGCTTATCTCACCACCAGTTTGCGGACGGCGGTGCCTTCGGCGCTGACGATGCGTACGAAGTAGGCTCCCTTGGCCAGATTGCCCACGTTGAATTCGAATTCGGCCTCCTGTATGTCGAATCGTGCAACGGTGCGGCCGTTGAGGTCGACGACGGTCAGCTGGGTGCCGGCGCCGAGGCCGCCGACGCGGACCACGCTGCTGGCGGGGTTGGGCCAGAGGCTTACGGCATCCATGCCGGCGCTCTCGATGCCTTGGTGGCTGCCGCCGGTGGTGTCGGTGGTGAAGGTGGCGGCTGCGCTCCAGTCGCTGGTCTGCCCGTCGGTGCACATGGTGCGCACGCGCACGCTGTAGGCGGTGCCCTCGCTGAGGCCGCTCAGGGTGTAGTGGTTGGCGTTGGCGTTGTAGGTGTTGGCCACGTTGCCGCCGGTGCTGAGCTCTATCTGCCACTGGCTGGCGTCGCTGGTGCTGGTCCAGCTGACGGTTGCTATGGTGGTGCCGACGTTGCTCACGTTGACGGCTGTCGGCGCTTCGCAGGGTTCGAGTTCCTGCGTCGAATCGGCGGTGAGACTTATGTTGTCCAGGGCCAGACGGTTGTCGCCGCCGGTGGCCTCGCTGCCGCCGTAGAAGGCGAAGCGGACTGTCTGGCCGCTGTAGCCTATGACGGGCACCGAGACGGTGGTGTAGTCGGTGCTGAGGTCGGTGAGGGTGCCGTCGTCGCGGCTGGTGTCGGTGCCGAGCTGGTAGAGCGGCGTGTAGGTGGAGCCGCCGTCGGTGCTGATGGCGGCCACGAAGCGGTCGTCGTCGTCGAATGTCGACGAAGAGCTGTTCCACACTTCGGCGGCTATGTCGAAGCTGAGCTTGGCAAGGTTGGTGTTCACCTCGATTTCGGGTGTGACGGCCCAATGGCGGATGGTGCTGTAGACGTTCATGGTGATGGCCTTGCCCTCGATGGCGATGTTGCCGTAGCTGCTGTTGACGCCCCATGAGCCGGTGTTGGCGGGTGTGCCGGCGGGGGTGTCGCTGTAGCTTTCGGCGCTCATGCCCATCCAGCAGTTGCCGCTGAACGAGGTCCAGGTGTCGAAGTTCTCATTCCAGGGCATGCCTATGGCGGCGCAGGCTGTGGTGAAGCTGATGGTGGGGCTCCAGAGCGAGCTGTCGGTGGCCGAGCAGATGGCGCGTATGCGGGCCTGGTAGGTGCTGCTGGGCTGCAGGCCTGTCAGCGTGCCGCTGGTGCCGCTGAGCATGGCGCTCTGCCAGGTGTCGGTGCCGCCGAGGCAGTACTGCACCTCGAAGTCGGTGGCCGACTGGTGGCTCCAAACGAGGTTGGCGGTGGTGGAGGTGGTAGTGCCGGCTCCGAAGCTGACCATCGGGTGGCAGTTGTTGTCGATGCTCACCTCGATGCTCTCGATGTAGAGGTAGTTGCTGCCGAGCTTGCTGATCACTATGCGGTTCTCCAGGTCGGTGTAGCCGTTGAAGTAGACGTAGTAGTCGGCATAGCTTGAGGTGAGGTCTATGGTGTCTATCCAAGTGACGTTGCCGCCCTGGGCATTGCCCACGCCTACCACCATGCGGTAGGGGCTGCCGCTGCTGTAGCTGTAGCGGGCGCGGACGACGGCCATCAGCGTATTCACCGGCTGGTCCAGCTCGGGCAGCACGGCGATGCCTATGTTGTAGTTGCTGGAAGTCCAATAGAGGGCGCTGTTGTTGATGTAGACGTTGCTGTTGGTCAGTGTCCAGCAGGGCGAGAGGGGCTGCGTGAAGGTGAAGCTGGCGGGCACCGTCATGGCGTCGCAGTCAGTGTAGGTCTGCAGCGGCAGGCTGTACTGGGTGTTGTCTTCCGAGCACTGGCTGCCGATGCGGAATTCGTAGCTGGTCGCGGGCTGCAGGCCGTCGACGGTGAAGCTGGTGGCGCCGAAGTCGGTGGCGTCGGTGGTCCAGCTGTCGGCGCCGGTCGGGCGGTGCTCGACGGTGAACTGCGAGCAGTTGTCGGCTGCCCAGCTGAGGCTGACGCTCGTGGTGCTGACGCTGTCGAGGATAACTATCGGGGCGGTGCATAAATTGTCGAGGTCGCAGTTGCCGATTATCTGTATGCTGGGCACGGTCTGCGTTTTGCCGCGCGAGGGGGTGCTGTTGTTGTAGGGGCTGTTCGGGTTGGCGGGATCGATGTAGGCGCCGTCGCGATACCAGTAGACGGCATAGCTCTCGTCGGTGTGGCCACGCCAGGATATGCTGCTGTAGTGGCCGGTGCGGTTGACGACGGCAATGACGATATTGGAGTCGGCGGGCAGCGCATAGGGGGTGTCGAACATGATGGTGGTCCAGCCGGTGGTGCTCACATCGAGCAGGAAGTTGTCGGCCACCTGGGTCAGTTCGCTGACGGGCACGAAGTTGTTTGTGTCGAGGGAGGTGCGGCCGCCGGGGGTGCCGATGTATACGTCAATCGGGCGGACCGGATAGCTGCTCGGTGTCGACGAAATCTGGTAGCTTATGCCGAACAGGGTGTCGCTGCCGGCAAAGAGCGAGGCGGGATAGATGGTCTGGGTGTAGCCGTAGTTGTAGTTGCCGTGGAATGGCAGGTAGGTGCTGCCGGTGTTGCTTGCCTGCTCGCCGCAGTTGGGCATCTCGATGTTGAAGTTGAACTGCGTGGCGGCCGAGGTGTCGGGGTTGCAGAGGGTCATGAAGTAGGCGGTGTAGCTGTGGCCGCCTTCGAGGCCGGTGAAGATGTGGCTTGTGCCTTCGACAAACACGTCTTCGACAACCATCGTGCTGTCGGCGCGGTCCATCAGGCTCAGCAGGGTGCCTTGGGGAGCCATGCCGTTGCTGCTGTAGTTCCAGGTGAGGGCTGCGGTGGCGAATGTGCGGCCGCTGAGGCTGATGCCGGTCACGGGGTAGCAGCTGACGAGGGTGGTGAAGCTCGGTATGGCCAGCCAGTCGAGGGCGGTATTGCACTGCGGGCGCACCCAGGCATAGTAGGTGGTGCCGTTGTGCAGGCCTGTGAGCTCCACGCTGTCGCCGGTCGAGGTGACGGTCTGGTAGCCGTCGGCCTCGACGTTGTTCACCGTGCTGTAGCGCACGTCGTAGGTGACGCCGCCGTGGTTGACGTCGTTCCAGTGCAGCGTGGCGGTGTAGTAGCCGATGTTGTTGCGGCTCGGGGTGTTGGGTTTGCGGCAGGTGCCGGCTTCGCTGATGGCTACGTCGTCAAGGTAGCCGTAGTTGTAGCTGCTGGTGAGCTGCCACTTGAAGGCCACGTGGACAGGACCGGCGGCGGTGACGTTGTCGGTGTAGAATTCATATTCGCGCCAGTAGCCTTCGCTGATGCCGGTGGCCACGGCGGTGCACTCGATGAAGCTGCTCGGGTCGGCGCTGTTGGTCAGCACGCCGACTTTGAGGCATCCGTTGGCGGGGGTGGCATAGCTGCTGTTTGCCCAGAAGGTGACCTTGATGTTGTCGGCGTCGGCCGGCACGGCGGGCGAGGCTATCATGCCCGTGGCGCTGCTGCCGTAGATGTACATGGCGCGGGTGCCGCTGTGGGCTGAACTGCTGATGTAGGGGTAGTGGCTGCCCGAAGAGACGTATTCCTGCGTGCGGAACCAGCAGGCGGGGAATTCGCCGGTGTTCCAACCCTCGAAGGTCTCGGTGTAGGGCAGCGAGATGGCGCCGCAGGCGGTGCGGCCCGCGAAGGCGGGGCTGTAGAGGGTGCCGTCGCCGCAGAGCGAACCCACGCGGAACTCGTAGAGCGTCGAGGGTTCGAGGCCGCTGACGGTGGCGCTGGTCTGGCTGGTGCCGGCCTCGGCGGTGGTCCAGGTGGTGTCGCCGTAGAGGCGGTATTCAACCGTCCATTCGCTCTCCTGGCTTCCGGCCACCCACTCGATGGTGGCTGTGGTCTCGGTGCTGCTGCCGAAAGCGGCCACTGGGGCCAGGCAGGAGGGCATCTCGCAGTCGCCGAGGAAGGTGATGTCGGGCACGTTGGCGCTCTTGCCGCGCGATGGAGCCGAGGTGCCGGTGGTGGTGGGTGCGTTGGGGTTGGCGGGGCTTATGGCCTGTCCGTCGCGGTACCAGTAGACGGTGTTGCCCTCGGTGGCGCTGTGGGCGCCCCAGTAGAAGCTGCTGTATTCGCCGGTGACGTTCTGCACGGCGACCACCACGTTGCTCGTGCCGTCCCAGGTGAAGGGTTCGCTGAAGGTGATGGTTTTCCAGCCTGTGGCGCTGACGTTGACAACGGCGTTGGCGGCCACCTGGGTCAGCTCGTCGACGGCGACGTAGTCGTTGGTGTCGAGGCTGGTGCGGTCGGTGTTGGCTATGTAGACGTTGACGATGCGGTTGAGGACGCTGCTCGGTGTCGAGGTGTTGCGGAACTTGATGCCGCTAATCTCGCTCAGGCCTTGCAGGGCACTGGCGGGATAGATGGTCTGGCTGTAGCCGTATTTGTAGTTGCCGTTGAAGGGCGAGTACTGGTTTGTAGTGCTGCCCTGCAGCTGTCCGCAGCTGGGAGTCTCCAGCGTGACGGTGGCGGCGCTGTAGGCTTCGTAGTCGCCGTCGCACTGGGTGGTGACGCTGATGCTGTAGGTGTGTCCGCCGCTGAGGCCGGTGACGAAGGCCGAGGTGCCGGTGGCAGTCAGGTAGGTGGTGTCGGCGGGGGTGGCGCTGAGGTCTATGATGCGGATGCTTACGCCTGTGGCCTCGCGGCCGAGGCCGTCCTGGTATGTCCAGGTGAGGGCGGCGCTGGTTTGGTTGCGGTCGGCCACGGCGAGGTTCTGCACCGGGTAGCAGTCGCGCTGCGTGGTGAAGCTGCCTGCCGCGCGCCACATGGTTTGCTCCGAGCCGCAGTTGGCGGCCACCCAGGCGTAGTAGGTGGTGTTGGCGTCCAGGCCTGTGACGACGGCGGGCGAGCTGCCGAAGGGCATGTCGATGGCCGAGGTGTCGGCCACGTTGTTGGCCGTGGCCACGCGCACGGTGTAGCCCGTGGCGGCGGTGCCGTTGTCGGTCCAGCTGACGGTGGCGCCCTCGTAGGTGGGCTGGCTCACCGAGGCGCTCTCCGGGCGGCGGCAGTCGCTGGCCACCTCGACGTCGATGTCGTCGATATACACGGCTCCGCCGCTGCTGTAGACGTAGCGGAAGACGATGTAGGGGTTGCCCGTGAGGGTCACGGTGTCGGTGAAGAACTCGTACTCGGTCCACACGTTGCCGTTGTTGGGCACGTTGTATACGAGGCGCCAGGTGTCGGCGTCGGCGGTGTCGGTCATCAGGCCCACCTGCAGGTTGGCCGTGGTGCTGCCCGGCGTGCGGGCCCAGAAGACGACATGCAGCTGGTTGGGCTCGGCGTCGAGCTGCGGTGTGGCGAAGGTGGCGGTGTAGTAGCTATACAGGGCTCGGGCGCCGTTGTGGTAGTACGACGAGCTGACGTATGGGTATGTGGTGCTGCCCGAAGTGTAGGTCTGCATCATGGACCAGCAGTCGGGTTGGCTGTTGGCGTTGTAGGATTCGAAGTTTTCGCTCCAAGGCAGGGCCACCACGTCGCAGGCGGTGCGGAAGGTGGTGGTGGCTATGCCGCTGGTGCCGTCGGCACAGACGGCGGCCACGCCGAAGGTGTGCTGGCTCGAGGCGCTGAGGCCGGTGGCCGTGTAGCTGCTGTCGCTGACGGTGGCGGCGAATTCGCCGTCAATGTAGACCTGCCACGAGCTCTCGCCGTTGCGGGTGTTCCATGTGAAGTCGGCTCCGCTGGTGGTGATGTTGCTCACCTGCAGGTTGTTGGGCTTACGGCAGATGGTGCCGCTTGTCGGGGTGTAAACTATAGTGAGCTTGGGCAGAAATGTCAATGTCGACGGTGCGTTGGTTCCGCGTCCGTAGATCGAGGTGGTTCCACTCTGTGTGGTGCCGTAGAACGAGCACGACGAATACGAGCTGGCTGCCGCCGACTGGAAATCGACCAGCAGGTTGCCGCCATCGTAGGTGAAGGGCTCGTCGAGTTCGACGGTCATCATGTTGTCTGCCACGGTCAGCGTGCCGGTGTAGACCTCGGTGGCACCAGTGGTTTCGACATACGAGGCCGATGTGTATGCACTGGCGGTGGTGGTCATCAGCCTGATGCTGAACGTCGACGTCCATGCCTGCGACGGTGCCTGGCTTAGATACCACGTCAGCTGCTCGATGTTGCTGCCTGTCAGTTCGTTGAGCATCGACTCGGGATAGATTGACTGCGTGTGCGTGTTGTAGTCGAGCCACAGTCCATAGACCGGGACGTAGCTGTTTGTAGCTGTACCGTCGCATACGGTCAGCTCTTCCTGTGCTCCGGCGCCAAGGGGCAGCAGCATCGCTGCCAGCAGCGCCAGTAGTGATAGTGATAGTTGTTTCCTCATAAAAATTTGTATTATTATTTGTATTACTATTGACTGATATATAGCATATTGTCGCTTTCTGTGGCGGCTATGCGTCTTGCAAAGATACGTAAATTTCTTGTATGCTGAGAAAAAAACATCAAAAAATGTAAAACAAGCCTGCACGACCTCTTTTATGTTAATTTAACCCAACAAAGCCTGCTTTCCAAGCCTACCGGTAGTGCATATCAACGATACATCAACGATATATCAACGATATTTC
>JAFVWV010000097.1 GCA_017501495.1 Bacteroidales bacterium
CAGTACTTGTACAGTACTTGTACAGTATATGTACGCTTTATAAACGTACAAGTACTGTACAAGTAGCGTACATATAGCGTACAACGAGGCAAGAGGTGCCTTTTTTGACAAGTGCAAAGTGTTGAGTATTCGGTACATAACAAAATGACCCCTGTGGTTTTGTCAAATTGGATTTTTGTATTGTCGATAGGTTCGAAATCTTTCTTTTTTTTCGTCGGCTAAAAGAAAAAAATGTATTTTTGCAGTGTCAGAGCGAATTGATTTTGATTGAATGTGTCTAAAAAACAATTAAATAAACTAAAAGTATGAAGCGTTTTTTTGTCATGGCCGCAGTTTCTGCTATGCTTGTGGTGTCGTGCGGCAAGGATGAGATTACGGAGGTCGACGTGGCCGACAGCAGCGTGAGCGGCGGGTCGACGATAGGGTCGTATGACGATTTCACGGCCGACCGTGTTGTCAGTATTGTATATGCCGACGGCAGCGCCACTGTGAGCGGCGCGGGCAGCGGGCAGACGGTGAGCCGGAGCGGCGCGGGGGTGACAATCACGAACAGCGGCACGGAGAAGGTGCGGTATGAGGTGAGCGGCGCGAGCAGCGACGGCTGGCTGAAGATCTACAGTTCGGCCCATCAGGCGTTGGTGCTCGACGGGCTGACGCTGACGAACAGCACAGGCGCTGCCATCAACCTGCAGGGTGCGAGCGAGACCCACACTACGGGCAAGACGACCTTCGTGGTACTGCAGCGCGCCAGCAGCATCGCCGACGGATCGAGCTACACCGCCACCCCGAGCGACGAGGACGAGAAAGCAGCCCTCTTTGCCGAAGGGTCGATAGTGGTCTGCGGCAGCGGCAGCCTGACGGTGAACGCCAAAGGCAAGAGCGGCATTGCGAGCGACGACGAGATTGAGATACAGAGCGGCTCGGTGACTGTGAACAGCACGGCGGCCACGAAGGCGACGAGCGGCGACACACTGAAGGTGAGCGGAGTGAAGGCCCAGGACGGCTTCATCATGACCGGCGGCACACTGACGGTGAGCTGCAGCGGTACCGGCGCCAAAGGCATCAGCGGCGACGGCACGGCGGTGTTCAACGGCGGCTCGGTCACGGTGACGGTCACGGGCTCGAATTTCGGTTCGAGCAGCAGTGGCGGCTGGGGCGGTGGCGGTGGCCATGGCCCCGGTGGCGGCGGACACAGCAGCAGCGACAACAGCGTGGGCGCCAAAGCCATCAAGTTCGACGGAGCTATCACTTTCAACGGCGGCACAGTGGTGGCCACGGCGCAAAACCACGAGGCCATCGAGGGCAAGAGCACAATGACCATTAACGGCGGCGAGGTGTACGGCTATTCGGCAAGCGACGACGGCATCAACTGCGCCTCGACGCTGACAGTCAACAATGGATATGTGTGCGCCATCTCGGCCGGCAACGACGGTATGGACGCCAACGGCAACCTGTATATCAAGGGCGGCTTCGTGTTGTGCGCAGGCGCGAGGAGCCCGGAGGTGGGCATCGACGCCAACACCGAGGGCGGCTACAAGCTCTATATCGAAGGCGGCACGATGGTGGCGATGGGTGGCATAGAAAACAACTCGCAGCTGACGCAGAGCTGCTGGCGCACCTCGTCGTGGAGCAAGAACACGTGGTACAGCATCACCGTGGGTTCGACGACGCACGCCTTCAAGACTCCGAGCACCTCGGGGTCGGGCATGGTGGTCAGCGGAGCCAGCGAGCCAACGCTGAAGAGCGGTGTGAGCGCCAGCGGCGGCACCGAACGGCTGAACGGCACGGTGCTGGAAAGCCCCGAAGTGAGCGGCGGCAGCTCGGTGAGCCTGAGCATCTATAGCGGCGGCGGTGGCTGGGGGTGGTAAGAGGAAAGTGGAAAGTGGAAAGTGGAAAGTTATGTTGCCGGCGAGACTGTAGAGACGCGGCGTGCCGCGTCTGCTATTATATGTTTGAGGTTTAGAAAATAAAAATACAGAAATGAAAAGATACTTTGCCATATTCTGCCTCGCGGGACTTATGTGTTTCGGGGCCAATGCACAGACAGACGTGGACCTTGGCACCGAGCTGGGCGGACGCCTGGCGGTGTCGGTGGACAAGAAGCTGGCCCGCGGACTGCATGTGAACGTCGAGGAAGAAATCCGCTTCGACAATAATTTCGGTGCCTTCGACCGTTTCCACACTACGGTGGGGGTGAGCTACAAGGTGAACGACTACCTGAAGATTGGCGCGGGCTACGCGTGGATATTGCCCTACAGCACGACAGACAGCACCTTCAAGAGCAGCCGCCACCGGCTGATGGTGGATGTGACGGGCGGCGTCAGGGTGGGGGATTGGCGCTTCTCGCTGCGCGAGCGCTTCCAGGCCACGGTGCGCACGGGCAGCTTCAACGCCTACCAGAACCCCGGGACGCTGCTGGCGCTGAAGAGCAGGCTGAAGGTGCAGTACAAGGGGCTGCGGCGTATGGAGCCGTATGCAAGCCTTGAGCTGCGCAATACGCTGAACGCGCCGTCGATAAACGCGAGCTATAACGGCACATACTATGTATTCTACGACGAGGAGACCGACAGTTATTCGCGCAGCGGCGAGGCGGGTTGGTTTCTGGATGGGTTCAACAAGGTGTACCTCAACCGTCTGCGCGGCGTGCTGGGCGTGGAATACCGTTTGAGCAAGGCCAGCACGGTGGATGTGAGCCTGATGGGCGACTATGTGATGGACCTGGTGGTCGACGCCAACGCCGAGGGTACGAAACTGAAAAGCTATACACGCGAGACGGGCTTTGTCGGCTGGCTCACAGTGGGCTACAAGTATGCGTTTTAATGGGTTGTCGGTTGAATTGCCTCGAAGAGGCATCCTCTCGATAACCCCACACAGAAGTGTGGGGTAAATCAAGAAAATGCACAACCCGCGTCTCGACCCCGAAAGGGCGATGAGCACCGCTGAAATAAATCAAATACAGCGAATAAGAGACGCTACTAAAAGTGAATTTATAGAATCACCCTAAAGATAAAAAAATAAACAAATATGAAGAAGTACATCGTATTGGCGCTGGCGCTGCTGGTTATGGGTGGCGTGATGGCGCAGGAGAAGCAGGGCTCGAAGCGCGAGCGCAAAAAGAACCTGGTGGTGAAAGAATGGAACCAGAAGCAGGGGTCGAAGACACCGTATCTGGACAATGTGGTGACCTACGACGAGTTGGGTCGCAAGGTGGAAGAGATTGAGTATGCCAGCTACGGCCAGAAAAAGCGCGTGACCTACGAGTATGAAGGCACGGGCACCAAGTGCAAGCGCCAGGTGGAGTACGACGACAAGAACCACGCCGTGCGCATCAAGAAGTTCGAATACAACGAGGACGGCACGCGCAAGGTGCAGTACAACTACAAGCCCAACGGCAAGCTGGAGAGCACCAAGACTTTCGAGTACAACTATAAGTAAATTGGTGATTAGAATGTCTGTTCTGGAGCAGATGGAGCCTATAGGGCTGGACGATATGAAGGCCGTGCGGTTGATGAACCGCGTGGACCAGAAGTATATGGCCGGCGCCGACCAGCTTGACGAGCTGCTGGAGCGCGTGGCCGGCGGCTACTATGTGCAGCATATTGCCGGCGAGCCGCTGGCGCCATACCGCACGCTGTATTTCGATACTGAGGCGCTCGACATGTACACCATGCACCACAACCAGAAGCTGAACCGGCAGAAGCTTCGCGTGCGCTGCTACCGCTCGACGGACACCACATTCTTCGAAATCAAGAACAAAGACAACAAGAAGAAGACCCGTAAGGTGCGCATACCGGTCGATCCGCAGATGTTCGACCGCGTGCTTGAGGTGGAGGAGGTGAAGACGTTCGTCGACGAGCGGACGCCCTGGCCGGTGGCGCAGCTGCACGAGTGCCTGGAAAACCGCTTCGAGCGCATCACACTGGTGGACAAAGGTATGAGCGAACGCATCACCATCGACCGCGGCATCACCTTCCACAACCGCGCCACGGGAGTGGACGCCGACATCTCGAAGCTGCTCGTCATCGAGGTGAAGCACGAGGTGGGTGCACCGATGAGCGAGATAGAACGCGCGCTGCACGAAATGCACATCCAGCCCCGCAGAATGAGCAAATACTGCATCGGGACGGCCTTGACCGACCCTGAGGCAAAGAAGAATAGATTTAAACCCAAATTGTTATACATTAAAAAGTTAACGCAATGAAACTGTTGCAAGCAGAATACGACCCCGATATCGCCGGACAGTTCGGCACGGTGGGCGACCAGAGCATCGACCTGTTGGGCAGTGTGCCCGTGTTTGACGGCCCCAGCCTGTGGACATTCCTTATCCGCTTCGGCTTCAACCTGCTGGTGTGCTGGGTGATTACGCACTTCCTCTACTACAAGAAAAGCCGCCGGCGCGACTACTACTTCACCTATATGCTTTTCAGCACGGTGATATTCCTGATTCTGTATCAGCTGCAGAACCTGCAGATGGAGATTACGCTGGCACTGGGCCTCTTCGCCATCTTCAGCATGATACGCTACCGGACAGAGCAGCTGCCGATACGCGAGATGACGTATCTCTTCGTGCTGATAGGCCTGAGCGTGATCAACGGCTCGGGCATGACGAGCAGCTACACGGCCTATGTGGTCACCAACGTGCTGGTTATCCTGCTGATATGGCTGTTGGAGGCGCTGGTCTTCACCGGCAAGACGGCCAACAAAATCATCACCTACGAGAAGATAGAACTGATAGTGCCCGAACGGCGCGAGGAGCTGATGGCCGACCTGTGCAAACGCACTGGACTCGACATCGTGAAGATACAAATCGGCAGCATCAACTTCCTCAAAGACACCGCCTTCATCAAGGTGACATACATCCCCGACGACCCAGAGCCCAACGATATAGACATGATAACGAAGTTCAAGAAGAAGTAGCTTTTTGTGTGGAACAATATTCCGGCCCGACTGTCACGAGTCGGGCTTTTTTTGTGTGTATAGTGATAAAAGTTTTGTCAGTTTGAAAAAAAAGATGTAATTTTGCAGCCGGTTTTTAAGAGAAAACCACGAAGCGTTATGCCTCGATTCTTGCAGTCGGAAACGTAGGAAATTTCCACTAGGTCAGCAGGATTTGGTATAATGGTTTGCGCTTTTTGCGTGGGCTGTTTTCACATCTACTGACAAAGGTAATTCCTACGACCTCCGACTGAAGAAGTGGTATACGGGCCACGCTTCTTTATAATTTAATATGCTCACAAGGTCCAGGAGCACAAATAAAAATATAACAATGAAAAAAAGGATTTTTTTGTGTGCAGCAATGGTAGTATTTTTTATGGCTGGATGCAGCGTTGAATCACAGTTAGTAGGAGAAGTAAACATGATTTCCACGAGAAATTATGACCAATCGGCGCAATACCAACGTCTTACTACATATTCCGGGGCGTCCAAGGGGCAAATGAGAAAATCAAGAAGTCAATCCATAGGGGATGCTGTGAATCAAACGGTCAAAGAAGTGCCCGGTGGAGAATATATCATGAATGCAAAAATATATGCCGTACGAAACACGAAAGCCCAAAAAGGTGATCCATTATTTTATTATGTTGTCGAAGGTGATGTATGGGGAATTCCAATGGCAGGAGTGAACTATCAGGATGGTGGATACCAAGGTTTCTCTTTGGGTGATATTGTAGGATGGAACTTTGGAGGAAGAATGAAAAAGGGAAAAATTATCGCGCTGAAAGATTCTGAAAAATGTGTTGTTGAGGATGAAAAAGGGCATAACAATACTATAGCGTATGATAAACTTATGCGTCTTCAGAATACCGACATAGAACAAAATGCCTGGCGAAAAGAAGACAGCACTTATATTAACAAATTTAATGTAGGAGATAGCGCTATATGGCAGAGCTATAACAGATATATTGATGTGAAAATCATTGCAATAAAGGATGCGAAAAGTTGCATAGTGCAAGATGGTAAAGAGAGAAAATATACGGTAAAATTCGATAAGTTGATCCAAATGCGTAAGGAAAACGAATAACGAAAACTGAATAGGAGAAGCCCGACGTAAATGTCGGGCTTTTTTTTGAGAAATTATCGACCATCGCGCAATAATATCAGCGGTGGTGCGTTAAGAGGGGGTGTAAAAGTATTTTATCGATGGAAGAAAACGAAAAAGATATTATTCAAGAGGTTACCAACGAAGAATACAAGTGGGGCTTCACCACGGATATTGCCACGGAGACAATCCGCAAGGGTTTGGACGAGGAGGTGGTGCGACTCATCTCGCAGAAGAAGGGCGAGCCGGAGTGGCTGTTGGAGTTCAGACTGGAGGCTTTCCGCCGCTGGCAGAAGATGAAGGAGCCGGACTGGGCACACCTGGAGTATGAGACGCCCAACTATCAAGACATCATCTACTTCGCCGCCCCGAAGCAGGAGAAGAAGAAAAGCATGGACGAGGTGGATCCGGAGCTGCTGGCCACTTTCGACAAGCTGGGCATCCCGCTGCGCGAGCGCGAGGCGCTGGCGGGCGTGGAGAGCGCGGCAGGTGTGGCCTACGACGCCATCATGGACTCAGTAAGCGTGAAGACCACCAGCCAGAAGGCGCTGGAAGAGAAGGGCATCATCTTCATGCCCATCAGCGAGGCGGTGCAGAAGCACCCCGACCTGGTGAGGAAGTACCTGGGCAGTGTGGTGCCTTCGACCGACAACTTCTTTGCTGCATTGAACAGCGCCGTCTTCAGCGACGGCTCGTTCTGCTATATTCCCAAGGGGGTGCGCTGCCCGATGGAGCTCTCGTCTTACTTCCGTATCAACGCCAAGGGAACAGGCCAGTTCGAGCGGACGCTGATTGTGGCGGACGAGGGTGCGTACGTGAGCTATATGGAGGGCTGCACGGCTCCGCAGAGGGACGAGAACCAGCTGCATGCGGCCATCGTGGAAATCGTCGTCATGAAAGACGCCGAGGTGAAGTACAGCACGGTGCAGAACTGGTACCCAGGCGACAAGGACGGCAAGGGTGGTATCTACAACTTCGTGACCAAACGCGGCATCTGCAAGGGCAGCCACTCGAAGCTGAGCTGGACGCAGGTGGAGACGGGTAGCGCCGTCACATGGAAGTACCCGAGCTGCATCCTGCAGGGCGACGACTCGACGGCGGAGTTCTACAGCGTGGCCGTTACCAACAACTACCAGCAGGCGGACACGGGCACCAAGATGATACATGTGGGCAAGAATACCCACTCAACCATCATGAGTAAGGGCATCAGCGCCGGCAAGAGCCAAAACAGCTACCGCGGCTTGGTGCAGATCGGCAAGGGAGCCGACAACGCCCGCAACTACTCGCAGTGCGACAGCCTGCTGCTGGGCGACCAGTGCGGCGCCCACACATGGCCCTACATCAAGGCCGACAACCATACGGCCATCCTGGAGCACGAGGCCACGACGAGCAAGATCAGCGAGGACCAGCTTTTCTACTGCCAGCAGCGCGGCATCAGCCCCGAAAGCGCCGTGGGCCTGATTGTGAACGGCTACGCCAAGGACGTGCTGAAGAAGCTCCCCATGGAGTTCGCCGTCGAGGCGCAGAAGCTGTTGAGTATATCACTGGAAGGAAGCGTGGGTTAGAATAAAAAATTTAGAGTTATGAAATCTGGTGCTTGCATATTGCTTTTTTTGCTTGTGTTGTTGTCATCGTGTGGCAACAAGATAAACGATGGGCAGTATCTGATGAAGAACTACCGTTTTGTTGACAGTGCATTGGAGCGGCAGTTGACGGATGCTGTTGAGGCGATGGATGTGCCGGACAGTGTGATGTTGGTGCTGGCGCAGTATGATTATGACTGGACATCGCAGATAAGATCCGTGGGTATAGGTACATTCCATCCAGAGTATCATTATGGATCGGATATCCGGAGTTGCATGATGCGGATGGACGGTGTGACGGAAATTGCAGGGCACAAATGCCTGGTTTCAGTGTACCATCTTCCGCTGGAAGAGACGACAGGGTCGACATTGGTTACCATCAGGGACAGTCTTGACGATGACATCGAGATGATACAGATGGAGGATAATCATTTCTTTTTTCTGGACACCACGGGACGCGTAGTGGGAGACAGTCCCATCTACGATAAGCTGGAATTCTTTTTCGACAATGCGTTTGAGGTTGTTGAGAACGACCCGGAGTTTCCCGGGGGAGAGGATTCGTTGCAGGCCTTTGTGAATCGCAACCTGCGCAACCCGCGACAGGTGGAGGGGAAGGTGTATGTGGAGTTTATCGTTGAACGCAATGGGCGACTGACGAACCTCAAGGTGCTGCGTGGTATTGACGAGGAGACCGACGAGGAAGCTCTACGCGTGATTCGGATGATGCCCCGATGGATTCCCGGACGTCAGCGCGACACACGTGTCCGCGTGAAGTATACCTTTGGCGTCAAGTTTAGCCCTATAGAACAATGACACATAAACTGACGACAGAGGAGATGGGGCGCATGAGCGTTGAGGAGTTTCGCGTGAGCGAGAAACTTCCGCTGACGGTGGTGCTGGACAATGTGCGCTCGCAGAACAATATAGGGTCGGTGTTCCGCACGGCGGACGCCTTCCGCGTGGAGCATATAGCGCTCTGCGGCATCTGCTCGACGCCACCCCACCGCGAGATACACAAGACGGCCCTCGGGGCGGAGGAGAGTGTGGAATGGAGCTACCACGAGGATACGGTGGAGTGTGTCAGAGCTTTGAAAGAACGTGGCTACAAAGTGTATGCTGTGGAGATTGCGCATGAGAGCATTAGGGTCGACGACCTGAAGGCCGTCGCGCTCGACAAGGTGGCCATCGTCTTCGGCAACGAGATTGAGGGGGTGCAGGAGGAGGTGATGGAGCTGTGCGACGGGGCACTGGAGATACCGCAGGAGGGGACGAAGCACTCGCTGAACGTGAGTTGCGCCGCCGCCATCGTGATATGGGAACTGTACAAGCAGCTAAGAGTTAGGAGCTAAAAGTTATGACAAAAGAAGAACGCATAGAAAAAGCCCGTGCGCTGCACAAGCAGGGCTGCAACTGCTGCCAGGCGGTGGTGATGGCTTGGGCCGACAAGCTGCCGATACGGGCTGAGGACGCCATGAATGTGGCCGCACCCTTTGGTCGCGGTCTGGCAGGAACACGCGAGGTCTGCGGTTGCGTGAGCGGCATGGCCATGGTGTGTGGACTCACAGGACATACCGCCGACACGCGCACGCTGATAGAGAAATTCCGCGAGAGCAACGGCGACATCGTCTGTGGCCGTCTGCTGGCCGCCGGCAAGAAACCCTGCGGCGAAATGGTGGCCGAAGCCGCCGGACTTTTAACCGACATACTATGAGCAAACGCAAGATAATCAACGACCCGGTGTACGACGGCTTCCTTAGTATCGACGACCCGGTGATACTACAGGTCATCGAGCACCCCTACTTCCAGCGGCAGCGGCGCATCAAGCAGCTGGGGCTGACCTACCTGGTGTACCCCGGTGCTATGCACACGCGCTTCAGCCACATGCTTGGGGCGCTGAACCTGATGGGGCGGGCTCTGGAGGTGTTGCGACAGAAAGGCGTTGAAATCACCGACGAGGAGTGCCGCGGGGCCAAGCTGGCCATCCTGCTGCACGATATCGGCCATGGGCCGTTCTCGCACACCTCGGAGAGAGTGCTGGTAGACGTGCCGCACGAAGAAATCACCTTGATGATGATGCGGCGCATCAACGACGAGATGCACGGGACATTGGACACAGCCATAGAGATATTCGCCGACCGCTACCCCAAGCATTTCCTGCACCAGTTGGTGAGCAGCCAGCTCGATATGGACCGCCTCGACTACCTGGGCCGCGACAGCTACTTCACCGGCGTCAGCGAGGGCATCGTGGGCACCGACCGCATCATCTCGATGCTCAATGTGCACGACGACGAGCTGGTGGTCGACGAGAAAGGCATCTACAGCGTCGAGAAGTTCATCATCAGCCGCCGCCTGATGTACTGGCAGGTGTATATGCACAAGACCGTCATCGCCGCCGACCAGCTGCTGCTGAACATATTGCGTCGTGCAAAGGATATCCAACTTTCGACTTTCAACTTTCAACTTTCGACTTTCAACCTCGACCGCTTTGCCGAAATCGACGACGACGACATCATGGTGGCTGTCAAACAATGGCAGCATAGTGACGATGAGGTGCTGCGGACACTCTGCAACAATCTCGTCAACCGTCACCTGCCGGCAATACGCATAAGCAATGCGCCCTTCGAGAATGTCGAGTGCGACTACTTCCACGGCACTGGCGTGCTGCACAACCGCTCCTACGACTTCAACGACCAGGAGATAAAGGTGCTGTACAAGGACGGCCGCTGTGTGGACATCAGCGAAGCCAGCGACCAGCTCGACCGCCACTTCCTCGAAAAGCAAGTAACCAAATACTACCATTATTTTCCGAAAGAATCATGAGAGTACACTTTATAGCTATAGGCGGAAGCGCCATGCACAACCTGGCCATCGCCCTCTGCCAGAAAGGAATTACCGTCACGGGGAGTGACGACGAGATTTTCGACCCGGCGAAGAGTCGGCTGGAGAAGTACGGCCTCTTGCCTGCCGAGTTCGGCTGGCACCCCGAGCGCATTACACCCGACCTCGACGCCGTGGTGCTCGGCATGCACGCCCGCATCGACAACCCCGAGCTGCTGCGCGCCCAGGAGCTGGGGCTGAAGATATACAGCTACCCAGAGTATTTGTACGAGCAGAGCAAGGACAAATTGCGCATTGTCATTGGCGGTTCGCACGGCAAGACGACCACAACGGCCATGATACTGCATGTGCTGGCACATTGCGGCATCGAGGCCGACTATATGGTTGGCGCTCAGCTCAAGGGCTTCGACGTCATGGTGCGCCTCTCGCATACTGCCAAGGTGATGGTCATCGAGGGCGACGAATACCTGACCTCGCCCATCGACCGCCGGCCGAAGTTCCACCTCTACCATCCGAACGTGGGCATCATCACCGGCATCGAATGGGACCACATCAACGTCTTCCCGACCTTCGACATATACCGCGAGCAGTTCGCTAAGTTCATCGACCTGATAGAACCCAATGGTGCCTTGATTTACTGCGACGAGGATGCCGAGGTGCACCGCGTGGCGATGGAGAGCCACCGCACCGACATACAGAAACTGCCGTATGTCTGCCCGGAGCACGAGGTGGTAGACGGGGTCACCAGTCTGGTATGTGGCAACAGTGTTGCAACACACAAGACTCCCCTGCGCATCTTCGGCCACCACAACCTGCTCAACCTAACCGCTGCCCGTCTGGCCTGCCGCCAGGTTGGGGTGACGGATGAGCAGTTCGACGAGGCCATCGCTACCTTTGAGGGTGCCTCGAAGCGGCTGGAGCAGGTCAAGAAGAACGACAGCTGCGCGGTGTACAAGGACTTCGCCCACGCCCCCTCGAAGCTGCGCGCCACCATCCACGCCATGCGCGAGCAGTACCCCGACCGGCGGCTGGTGGCATGCATGGAGCTGCATACCTTCAGCTCGCTGACGCAGGAGTTCCTGCGGCAGTACGCCCATGCGATGGACGAGGCCGACGTGCGCTACGTCTACTTCAGCCAGCACGCCCTGCAGCTCAAGAAGCTGCCGCCGCTGGACCCCGAGGAGGTGCGCCGTGCATTTGGAGGAAATGTGGAGGTCTTCACCGACAGCGCCGCCATGGTGGCCAAGGTGAAGGCGATGGAGTGGAAGAGCGCCAATCTGCTGATGATGAGCAGCGGCAACTTCGACGGCATCGACTTCAACCAGTTGGCGGAGGAAATAATCTAAGATTTTATTCTCAATCAGAACAAAAAGAACTATCAGAATCTCTTTTGGTTCTTTTAGTTCTGATTGAGCCTCAGAGCACCGCCGTGGTGTCCTTCTCCAGGCTGTTCAGCTTGTGGATAGGGGAGTGCTCGCCGCAGAGGCGGTCATGGTGGGCGGGGTTGGAGGTCTCGCAGCCTGACACATATGCCTCGCGCACATAAGCCATGCTTTTCTGTATATCTATGCCTGTGCGGTACGACACCGTATAGCTCATCGTCTCGCCCGCGTTGTTGACGAAGCGGTAGGTGTCGGTGTATTCGACATCTGCTTTCGTGCTTTCGTGGAATCCGTGTTCGTTATAGCTGTAGGGTTGCGGCGCGCGGAGAGAAAGCGGGGTGTCGCGCGTGCTGCTATTCTCGGTGCTTTCGAGTGTGAATCCCTCTTTCTCCAGCGCTTTGTTCACCTCGTCCACGGTTTTGGAGAAGGCATTGTAGGATGTGACGTGCGCTGTGACGGTGCAGCCGCAGAATGTTGTGGCACAGAGCAGTGCGATGGCGTAGATGGTCCGTTTCTTCATGATGAGTAAGATTTGGTTTCCAACCGCAAAGGTAGCAATTAATATTCACATGGCAAAATAAATTTCCGTATGTCGCGAAAAAGCAGTATCTTTGCAGCCAAAAATAAATGAACTATGGCACAATTTGAGATAGGAGACAAAGTAAAGTTCCTCAACGCCGTGGGCGGGGGAATCGTGAAAAAGATACAGGGCGGCATGGTCTACGTCGAGGACGACACAGGCTTCGACATGCCCTTCTCGCAGGCCGAGCTTATCCGCATGGAGGACCAGAAAGGCGTCGGCAAAGCTTTCAACGACGACTCCATCGGTCGCCGCCCCGAACCCAAACCCAACGACGACGACGGCAGCCTCAGCTTCCCCACCATCGACGAACTCGAAGCCGAAGTGCGCCGCCTCAAGAACCAGAACGCCAACCTGCAGGACCAGATCAAACAGCTCAAAGCCCAGGTCCTCAGTCTGCAACGCACCATTGCCCGCATATCGTAAATCCTAAATAGATACATACTATGAAAAAGATAATCCGATTGACTGTGGCGCTGGCAATGGGGGCAGTGCTGACTATGGCATTCCAATGTGGAAAGGACGAGGAGCCCGAGCCACAATCCACCAACTGCAATGCCCGCCACTCCGAGTGTTTGTCCCACACCGACAACAGCACCAAAGGCTTCTATAGCCCCGACTCGGCGAGTGTGGTCTACGATGCTGCCAACCAGCGGCTACATGTAACACATCATAACCTTGGTGTCAATTGTGGCACTGCCGGTATGGACGGCGGCATCACCGTCAGCGCCATCCGTAACGGACAGACCATCGACATCTACGAGCGCGAGAACGAAGGCAATCCGCAAGCCGACTGCATGTGCGATGTGGATAACGAGTTCGACCTCTACAGCATCGAGCATGGAACCTACACGCTCGTCTTCCACAGCTGCTATCCCGACCCGCAGTCGTTCACATTCACGTTATGATGTTAATAGGTCTATGGACAGACAGATACATATAGGCCATCTGACGCTGGGCGGGGGAGCACTCGTGCGTGTGCAGAGCATGACGAATACCGACACAACCAAACAATGGCATCATGGCAAAGGTACAGGAAATAAGTGTTAAGTCCACAACAGTAAGGACGATGAGGGTGGGGGATTCGGACTATATCTGCATCACAGATATCGCTCGGCAGAAGAACCCGTTGGAACCGAATGTTGTCGTTGGAAACTGGATGCGCAACCGCAACACAATCGAATATCTCGGCATTTGGGAGAGCTTGAACAACCCCAGCTTTAACCCCATCGAATTCGAGGGGTTTAAACAGCAAGCAGGTCTCAACGCTTTCACCCTGTCACCCTCGCGCTGGATTGAGGCAACCAATGCCGTTGGTCTGATTGCCAAAAGTGGACGTTACGGCGGCACCTATGCCCAGCGCGACATTGCGTTCAAATTTGCCAGCTGGGTGTCGGTGGAGTTTGAGCTGTACCTAATCAAGGAATTCCAGCGGCTAAAAGAGGAGGAACAGAAAGCCATTGGATGGAGTGCCAAGCGAGAGCTTTCGAAGATAAACTACCATATCCACACCGACGCCGTCCGCGCCAATCTTATCCCCTCCGAGGTGGATGCCTATCATGGTTCGCTTATCTATGCCGAGGAGGCCGACGTGCTGAATGTGGCCCTTTTCGGCTTGACTGCAAAAGAATGGCGTGAGGCTAATCCTGATAAAAAAGGAAATATGCGCGACTATGCCACCGTTAATCAGTTGATTTGTCTTTCCAATCTTGAAAACCTCAATGCCGTATTCCTCGGAGACGGTATCACTCAGCGCGAGAGACTGCACCGCCTCAATCAGATTGCTATCCGCCAGATGAGCATTCTCGAAGAGGTGGAGAATAGGAAATTGCTGAAATAAGTTTGCATTAAAATAATTGCACAACGACAACAAACAGATACAGACGATGAAGAAGATATTGATGCTATGCGTGGCGATATTCGCATTACTCGTTTCATGTTCAAAAGACTACGAGAATTTGATTATTGGCACATGGAAGTATGAGCAAGTAACAACAAAGAAAACAAAAGACGGTGTAACCACAGAAACGACCCGTACAAGTGATAATGATGGAGAACTTGGAAAAATGATTTTTCGTGATGATAAGACGTGTTCGGTCTATTCTAGTTTAGGATTTTATGATGTGGAATACCAATATATCTATTCTTTTGATGATGACTATTTGATCTTGACAGACAGTCGCGATAATAGGATTAGCGTAAAATATAGGATAGAGTCAATTAAATCTTCGGAACTTGTACTATGCTATAAACAAAATGCCGTCACTACAGATGAGACTCCTGAGCCGTTGGATTATGATATAATAGAAGTTGTTTACACAATGAGGAAACAAAATATATAATGAGCAGACAAATCAAGATAGGCAAGCTGACGCTGGGCGGGGGAGCGCCCGTGCGCGTGCAGAGCATGACGAATACCGACACGATGGACACCCGCGCCACCGTGGAGCAGGCGCTCCGCATGGTGGAGGCGGGCTGCGAGCTGGTGCGCATCACGGCGCCCGACGTGAAGGCCGCCGAGAACCTCGGCCGCATCAAGGAGGAACTCCTCCGGCGCGGCTGCGACGTGCCGCTGGTGGCCGACATACACTTCAACCCCAAGGCCGCCGAGGTCGCCGCCACGCTCGTGGAGAAGGTGCGCGTCAACCCCGGCAACTATACCGACCGGAACAGTGGAAAGTGGAAAGTGGAAAGTGGAAAGGGGCCTGCGGCATTGGAGCAGGAGTATCAGGACGAGCTGAAGAGGATAGGGGAGAGGATGGCCTCGCTCATCGACATCTGCAAGGCGCACCACACAGCCATGCGCATCGGCACCAACCACGGCTCGCTCTCCGAGCGCATCATGTCCCGCTACGGCAACACGCCCGAAGGCATGGCGCAGAGCGCGCTGGAGTTCGCGCAGGTATGCGAGGCGCAGGACTACCACGACCTCGTCTTCTCTATGAAGGCATCTAATGTGAAGGTGATGGTGGACAGCACGCGCCTCTTCGTGCAGAAGATGCACGCCCTGGGCATGGACTACCCCATCCACCTCGGCGTCACCGAGGCGGGCGACGGCATGCAGGGCCGCCTCAAGAGTGCCGCCGGCATCGGAGCCCTGCTGCTCGACGGCATCGGCGACACCATCCGCGTCTCGCTCACCGAAGACCCCGAGGCCGAGATGCCCATCGCCTACGACATCCTGCAGGCCGTCGGCGCCCGCATCACGCAGCCCGAGTACATCGCCTGCCCCTCCTGCGGCCGCACGCAGTACGACATACAGCGCGCCTTGAAGGAGATAAAGGAGAAGACCCGCCACCTGGTGGGGGTGAAGATAGGCGTCATGGGTTGCATCGTCAACGGCCCCGGCGAGATGGCCGACGCCGACTACGGCTATGTCGGTTCTGGCCACGGGAAGATAACCCTCTACAAAGGCAAAGAAATCGTCAAGCGCGACATCGACCAGAAGGACGCCGTCGACGAGTTAGTCAAATTCATAGAAAACGATAGAAAGATATGAGGTGGAGTTACATTCTTTTCCTGCCCGCTTTGATATCGGCGGTATGGGCGCTGGTGACGACCGTCTTTAAACGTCGTCCAACAAGGGCACAGGTTGTGCTGAGCTTGATGTTGTTGATTGAGGCTACTGCTATGACGGTCCTTGCCATCTTCTTCCGTGGCCGTGAGGGGCAGTTGTTCATCTACGACTTCATGTTTGAGGTGCTCTCGTTGGTTTGTGCACCGATGTATTATGTCGGTATATGCTCACACACCGAGGCTCGCGGTGCCACACTGGAACAGCGGCGTATATTCATTATACCGCTGCTGTTCATCATAGGCCTTACTATTGGCGCTTTCTGGCTGGGCCCGCGTCGTTATGAGGAGATGTGCTATGCTATTATCGAAGGCAACGTATCATGGATTGCCGGCGACAGAGCATGGAACTACATGCTCTTCTGGGACCACTGGCTTTTCCCCGCACTGCTGGTCATCATGTCGTTTATCCTCGTCCTTATTGCCAGCTTCAAGATGCGCAACTACCAGAGGCGTTATAATAACTACTATGCCGAGAATATGAACACCCCCTTCTTCAACAGCCGAGGTTTCAACATCCTCGCATGGATGTTCTTGCCTTTGGCTGCCATTGCATTCATAGCTATCGACTTCAGACCGTACTACTATAAATATTGGCTCATAGTATGCTCTATGCTGCTCACCGTTTTGCAGTTTATTACGGGGCGCTTTATCTATCGCATGAACTATGATGCACGAATGTTGGCTGAATACATACGCACTAAAAACCTTGAATCATGACCCCGATATCGTTGATATATTTCCTTTTGGGCCTATCTTCGCTCTATTGGCCCTTTGTGACGCTCTTGTTCAAGCGCCGCGTTTTGGGAGCCCAGTGGCTCATCATGGCAGCCCTGCTGGCCATGTCGCTGTCGGTCATCATCTACAGTACTTTCTTCAACACTTTCCTTAAAGGGGAATTCCTGCTTGTCATCATCTTCATGGTGCTGTCAATGTTCACCCCGCCGCTCATCCTGGCCGCTGTCACCACCCTGACCGAGACTGGAGAAAAACGTCCAAAGCTGACCAGGCTCCACGTACTCGTTATACCTGCTTGTGTCGTGGTGGCCCTAATGGCTGCGTCGATCATCATCGGCGGTGCCGACATGTATCGTTTGTGGATTATCCGTGGCAGTGATGGTATCGCCCATCGCCTCTACGAGGGCAGCTGGCGCTACAACCTCATCGTCTCTGTCCACTACTACCTTTATTGGTTCCTCATTGTTGCCGAAACCACCTTCGTAGGCATATACAGCCTCATACGCATCAACCGCTTCAGCCGCTTGCTCGACGAGTACTACTCCGTCAACCGTGTGCATCGTGCCGACCTGCTTGGCACATACCTCTTTGTTGCGTTCAACTGTTTCTTTGTCGTATTCAGTTATGTGGTATACCCCTTCAACACACCGCGCCCTGTCCTTGGTGTCGCCTTAGGCGCTGTACTCCAGGCTGTCGTCATGTTCTTCATCGGCTACTATGCATTCCGCACCCCTGTCGGTGTAGAAGTGCTCAATGAGCATAAGAAGCGGCTCGGAGAACATTCGCGCCGCAGCTTGACGTCACTGGGGCGTAACCTGACCGAATATGTGTCGGAGTCCAAGTCTTTCCTCGATCCCGACCTGTCGGTCTACCTGTTGGCCGACCATTTCCGCGTCTCCGAGGACGAAATTATCGATGCCGTACACAGCACGCATGGTATCACATTCGCTGATTATATAGATTCTCTTCGCATTGAGTATGCCATCAAACTCCTCGACGAACAAAAAGAACACTTCCGTACCGACGACCAAGACGATATGTCGCGCCTGGCGCACCAATGCGGTTACCTCGAACGTTCAATGTTCGAGCGTTCTTTCCAAAAGGTAATGCAGACTTCGCTGAAAGACTACCGTCAGTAGCCGTACTTCTGTCCCCAACGCTGGCGCAAGGTATTGCGCGTCTCGTTCTCGCGCGGCGTGGTGCCGGGTTCGTAGAAGCGCGTGCCCTCCAGCCCCTGCGGCAGGTACTCCTGCTCGGCAAAGCCGCCTAATGTCTCGCTGCCATTGTAGTCGTGGGCATATTTGTAGCCGTCGCCGTAGCCGAGGTTCTTCATCAGCTTGGTGGGGGCGTTGCGTATGTGCAGCGGCACCGGCAGGTCGCCCCACCGCTTCACCGCCGCCTGCGCGTTGGCCAGGGCCATGTAGGTGGCGTTGCTTTTGGCCGAGCAGGCCAGGTAGCAGGCACACTGCGACAGGTTGATGCGGCACTCCGGATAGCCTATCTTGCTCACCGCGTCGAAGGTGGCGTTGGCCAGCAGCAGCGCGTTGGGGTTGGCGTTGCCGATGTCCTCGCTGGCGAAGATGAGCATGCGGCGGGCTATGAAGAGCGGGTCCTCGCCGCCCTCGATCATGCGCGCCAGCCAGTAGACGGCCCCGTTTGGGTCGCTGCCGCGCATGCTCTTGATGAAAGCCGAGATGATGTCGTAGTGCATCTCGCCCTGCTTGTCGTAAAATGCCAGATTCTGCTGCACCACGTCGGTAGCCTTCTTGTTGTCGATCACGATGTTGGTGCCGCCCGTGCGGTTCACCACCAGCTCCAGGGCTCCCAGCAGCTTGCGTGCGTCGCCGCCGCTGATGCGCATCAGGGCTTCGGCCTCGCGCACCTCCACGGTGATGCCCTGCGAGGCGTAGTGGCGCACGGCGCTGTCTATCAGCTGCCTCATATCCTGCTCGTCGAACTCCTTGAGCACGTATACCTGGCAGCGGCTGAGCAGTGCGCTGATGACCTCGAACGAGGGGTTTTCGGTGGTGGCGCCTATCAGCGTGATGGTGCCGCGCTCCACGGCGCCGAGCAGCGAGTCCTGCTGCGCCTTGTTGAAGCGGTGTATCTCATCGATGAAGAGTATGGCACCCTCTTCCTCCTGGGCCTTGTTGATCACGTCGCGCACCTCCTTGACGCCGCTGCTTATGGCGCTGAGCGTGTGGAACGGACGGTGCAGGGTCCGGCTGATGATCATGGCCAGGGTCGTCTTGCCGATGCCCGGAGGGCCCCAGAAGATCATGCTCGGTATCTGCCCGCTCTCGATGAGTGTGCGAAGAACAGCACCCGGTCCGACCAGGTGCTGCTGTCCAATATATTCGTCGAGGCTTTGCGGCCTCAGTATCTCCGCCAAAGGTGTCATTCTGTTATATTCAGAGAGTTCATGGAGTGCTTTCGACCGCCTTATACAATCAGCATCGCGTCGCCGTAGGTCGAGAAGCGGTACTTCTCCTTGATGGCCGTCTGGTAGGCCTCCATCATCAGCTCGGGGCCTGCGAAGGCGCTCACCATGATGAAATGGCTGCTCATCGAATGATGGAAATTGCTCACCATCATGTCGGCAATCGTGAAGTCGTAGGGCGGGAAGATGAACTTGTTGGTCCATCCGTCGTAGGG
>JAFVWV010000098.1 GCA_017501495.1 Bacteroidales bacterium
GTTTTTCTATCAGCGTCGTGTCGTGCCGACCTTTGACGATGGTGCTGTATTTTGTACCCTTCTTCGATGGGATGCGCACAGTGTAGGTCTTGGCAGCTTTGTTTTTGAGTTTGTCGGTGACAATCCATTCGTTCAGCGTGCGCAGCATCTTGTAGCTGGTGCCGTTGTCGGCGGCGAACTGCACGAGGTCTACGTTCTGTCCGCCGAGCGACACTTCCTCGTACGGCAATTCGGGATATGTGTCGCAGTGGCGCACGCAGTAGCCGTAGTCCTGCGGGTGCTGCATGATGAGTTTGAGTGCGAGGATGCGGTATACGTAGCGTTGTGTCTCGCGGTTGAGGTAGAGGTCGTAGTAGCTTTTCTGTCTCTGGTTGGCCAGCCGGCGTTCGAGGCCGTTCTCGCCGCAGTTGTAGGCCGCGGCGGCCGAGGTCCAATTGCCGAAGCGTGCCTTGAGGTCTTTCAGGTAGCGGCATGCGGCGCGGGTCGAGGCTTCGAGGTCGTTGCGCATGTCCACCTCGTCGCTCACCTCCAGGCCGTACTGTTGTCCGGTGGTTTTCATGAACTGCCAGTAGCCTTGGGCTCCCGCCGGCGAGGTGACGTTCTGCAGGCCGCTCTCGATGACACAGAGGTATTTGAAGTCTTCCGGTATGCCTTGCTCGTGCAGTATGCGCTCTATGACTGGAAAGACGCGCGTGGCACGCTTGATGTTGAAGAGGGTGCTGCTTTGGTAGTACATGTTGCTCACCAGTTCGCGGTCGAGGCCTTCGCGCACGTAGTAGATGTCGAGCGGCACGCGCTCGCCCGCGAAGGTCAGGGTGTCGGGTATCGGGGGCGCATAGACGCGGTAGCCTGCGCGTATGGCTTGGGTGTGCAGTTCTTCGCTGTTTTCCTTGCGTGTGGCAAAAATAAAGGCTTCGCCGACTATAGCCAGCGAGGCCAGCACGAGGGCTGCTATGGCTGTTCTTTTCATTGGGTCACGGTTTCTACTATCATCCGGGCCACTTCCTGCTTGCTCAGCAGCGGGCTCTCGTTGCGGCTGCCGTCGCGGCCGAGAATGGTCACCTTGTTGGTGTCGGTGCCGAAGCCTGCGCCAGCGTCGCGCAGCGAGTTCATGACTATGTAGTCGAGGTTTTTGCGTTGCAGTTTGCTTTCGGCGTTGGCCAGTTCGTTGTCGGTCTCGAGGGCGAAGCCGACGAGCCTCTGGCCGTCGCGTTTCATGGTGCCCAGGGTGGCCAGTATGTCGGGATTTTGCACCAGGGTGAGGGTCATGCCTTCAGACCCGTGTTTTTTCAGTTTATGGTCGGCGCATTCTGACGGGCGGTAGTCGGCCACGGCGGCCGAGAGTATGGCGCCGGTGCAGGCTGGGAACAGCTGTGTGGCGGCGGAGTACATCTCGCGTGCGCTTTCCACGTCGGTGCGGTGCACGTGGGGGTGGCCGGTCTTCAGTGCGGTGGGGCCTGTGACCAGCTCCACTTCGGCGCCTGCGTCGGCCAATGCCTCGGCCAGTGCGAAGCCCATCTTGCCGCTGCTGTAGTTGCCGATGAAGCGGACGCTGTCGATGCGTTCGTATGTCGGGCCGGCGGTGACGAGCCATTGCTGCCCGGCCAGCGGCGCGTGGGTTGTTGGCGCGGGTTGCGGCTGTTGTGTATGTTGCAACAGTGTTGCAACACACCTGACCTGCTCTGTTGCAACACACCTGACCTGCCTGGCGATTTCTTCGGGCTCGCTCATGCGGCCTGTGCCGGATGTGCCGCATGCCAGAGGGCCGTCGGCGGGCCCCACGGTGCGTATGCCCCAACCGAGCAGGGTGGCTATGTTGCGCTGCACGGCGGGGTGTGCCCACATCTGGCTGTTCATGGCCGGTGCCATGATTGTCCGTTCTGGCGGCATGGCCAAGAGCAGGGTGCTCAGCGCGTCGTCGGCTATGCCTGAAGCCACTTTGCCGATGATGTTGGCCGTGGCTGGAGCCACTACCAGCAGGTCGGCCCAGTCTTTGAGCGAGATGTGCTCGGTGCTGCCGCTGCTGAAGAGGTCGCAGTAGAGCCGATGGCCCGAGACGGTCTCCAGTGTGGGGCGCGTGGTGAACTGCAGTGCATGCTCTGTGGCTGCGCAGCGCACGTCGTGACCGTCTTTGACCAGCAGGCGCACCAGCTCGGGCGCCTTGTAGGCGGCGATGCCTCCGGTGATGCCGACGATGATGTTCATTTACAGCTCTTTGATGACGTTCTCTTCCAGTTCCTCGAATCGGCGGGCCTGCTGGTCCTCCTTGGCGGGGTTGCGGTAGTAGATGTTGCCTTCGAGGTATTCCTCGGTGGCCTCGAGGGTGGGTTTGGGCTGCATCTCGTAGCGGCGCACTATCTCTATCTGCTCGCGGTTGCCGCCGATGACGTCGTCGACATCGACGTCGCTTCCGGTCTTGAAGTCGTCGATTTTGCTGTGCAGCTCTTTTTTCTCTTCGGCTGCTATCTGGTTGGCGCGTTTGGTCAGCATGGCCACGGTCTCGTAGATGTTGCCGGTCTGGCGGCTGAAGTCGGCCGTGTTGCGGGTGATGGTGGTGTTGATTACCTTTTTCTTCTCTTCCATATTTGATGTTTGTTGTTTGCTTGTGTTGGGTGGTTTATTTGTCCATTTCGGTCAGTGCGGCGCGGGTGCGGGTGTAGATGTCCTGCGCCTCGCTGATATGTTTTGCGTTTGTCAGGCTGCCGCTGTAGCGCTCGAAGTCGCCTATCACCTGCTGCAGGCGTTCGCGTTTTTTGTCCTCGCGGCTGCCGGTGGCGTAGCGGTAGCCCGAGCGGAGCAGGTAGAACATGGCGTCTTCGCGCATGGGCGCTTCCGGATAGAGGTTGAGGAAGCTTTTGAAGCTTTCGTAGGCGGCCCGGTATTCTTCGATGAAGTAGTAGCCGTAGGCTATCTCGTAGTCTTTGCGCATCAGTTTTTGGCGCATCTCGTCGAGGTAGCGGTTCACCTCGGGCATGTGCACGCTCTGCGGCCAGCGCTCGGCGAAGGTCTCCATCTCTTCGATGGCCTCGCGCGTGAGGCTCTGGTCGAGGCTGTAGGCCGGCGAGTCCATGTATTTGCAGTAGGCCGAGAGGAAGGAGGCCTCTTCGGCGCGGTCGCTGTAGGGGAACTGGCGCGAGAAGCGGCGGAACTGGTATCCGGCCGTGTAGTAGTCCTTCTCTTTGTAGAGCGACTGGGCGTAGTACCACGCTATATTCTCGGCGTTCTCCTTGCCGCGGTAGTGCAGTGTGAGGTTTTCGAACAGTTGGATGGCCCTCGAGTAGCTGTTATCCTCGTAGTAGCGCATGGCGGCGGCGTATTTCGCGTCGTAATCGTTGCTCTTCAATAGTTTGTCTACATTGGAGCAACCAACTGACAGTAAGCCCGTTGCACAGATGCACAGGATAATCTTTGCGTTTTTCATAGGCTGCAAAGATACGACTTTTTTTGAAATGCGCAAGAATTATTTTATATATCGTCCTCCTTTCACCGCGGATAATCCCCGCATCCGGTAGCCTACCGGTTCGGCCGTTGTACAGTACTTGTACAGTACTTGTACAGTATATGTACGCTTTATAAACGTACAAGTACTGTACAAGTAGCGTACATATAGCGTACAACGAGGCAAGAGGTGCCTTTTGCGGTCAGTGTAAGATATTGGTAAGCAATGGTTTGAAAAATGACCCCTCGTCGGCCGGACTGCCGTTTTTCCTGCCGGCCGCATGGCGGTGTGTCTGAGGGGTGTCGGTGTGCGGCGAACGAAAAATCTTGCCGGTGTGGTTCTTTTTTCGTCACAGAATAAAAAAAAATCGTATCTTTGCATTTTAAAGTAAACGATATATTATGGATACCATCATCATCTTAGACTTTGGCTCTCAATACACTCAGCTCATCGCGCGCAAAATCCGCGAGCAGAATGTGTACTGCGAAATCCATCCGTTCGACAAGATACCAGCCCTCACGCCCGACGTGAAGGGTGTCGTTTTCAGCGGCAGCCCCTTCAGCTGCAATGCCCCCGATGCCCCCGTGCCCGACATGTCGGGCATCAAGGGCCGCCTGCCCTTGCTGGCGGTCTGCTATGGCGCCCAATACCTGGCCAAATGGGGCGGCGGACGCGTGCAGCAGAGCAAAATCCGCGAGTATGGCCGCGCCAACCTCAACTATATTGACGACAGCAACCCTCTGATGAAAGGGGTGCCGATGGGCAGCCAGGTCTGGATGAGCCATGGCGACACCATCGAGCTTCTGCCCGACGGCTACCGCACCATCTGCTCCACCGAAAACGTCAAATATGCCGGCTATCAGATTGAAGGCGAGCAGACCTACGCCATCCAGTTCCACCCCGAGGTGCACCATTCGGTCGACGGCAACACCCTGCTGCGCAATTTCGTTGTCGACATCTGCGGCTGCCGCCAGGAATGGACACCCGCGAGCTTCATCGAGACCACCGTCCGCGAACTGCGCGAGAAAGTGGGCTCCGACAAGGTCGTCCTCGGCCTCAGCGGCGGCGTGGACAGCACCGTGGCCGCCGTCCTGCTCAACAAGGCCATCGGCCATCAGCTGCACTGCATCTTCGTCGACAACGGCCTGCTGCGCAAAAACGAGTTCGAGAGCGTGCTCGAAAGTTATAAAGACATGGGCCTCAATGTCAAAGGTGTCGACGCCAAACAGCGCTTCTACGACGTGCTGGCCGGCGTCACCGACCCGGAGAAGAAACGCAAAGGCATCGGCAAGACCTTCATCGACGTCTTCGACGCCGAAGCCAAGCTCATCACCGACGCAAAGTGGCTGGGCCAGGGCACGATATATCCTGACGTGATCGAAAGCAGCAGCGTCAAGGGCCCGAGCCAGACCATCAAGAGCCACCACAACGTGGGTGGCCTGCCCGACTACATGAAGCTGCAGCTCGTCGAGCCCCTGCGCTCGCTGTTCAAAGACGAGGTGCGCCGCGTCGGGCGCCAGCTGGGCATCAAAGACAGCCTCATCGGCCGCCATCCCTTCCCGGGCCCGGGTCTGGCAATCAGAATACTGAGCGATGTGACGCCCGAAAAGGTGCGCATACTGCAGGAGGTGGACGACATCTTCATCCAGGGCTTGCGCGATTCCGGCCTCTACGACAAAGTCTGGCAGGCCGGCGCCATGCTGCTGCCCGTCCAGAGCGTGGGCGTCATGGGCGACGAACGCACCTATGAGAGCGTCGTGGCCCTGCGCGCCGTCGAAAGCGTCGACGGCATGATCGCCGACTGGAGCCACCTGCCATACGACTTCATGGCACGCGTCAGCAACGAAATCATCAACCGCGTCAAAGGCGTCAACCGCGTGGTCTACGACATAAGCTCCAAACCGCCTGCAACCATCGAGTGGGAATGATGGAAACGGCGTATTCAAGGTCGAAAATTGAAAGTTATGGATATGTACAGAAGAATTGAAATGCCGAAAGGTTGGAAACGGCTGGCCATGCTGCTGGCCATTTTCAGCTTTCAGCTTTCGTTTTTCAGCGATGCCTTAGCGCAAGCCCCCGGCACAGCTCCGGTCACAGTCAGCCATGAAACCCAGATGCTTCACGGCCGCAAATACTATGTCCACATAGTCGAAAAAGGACAGACCGTCTACAGCATCTCGCGGGCCTACAAGGTGCAGAGCTACGATGCAGTGACGCATGTCGACATCCACTTCCTGCACCCCGGCGACACCGTCTGGCTGCCCTGCCGCGGCCAGTTCTCCGAAGCCGCCCAGGAAATAGAGCAAAACCAGAACACCACAGCAAGCCCGAGCACCCCGAATGCCCAGACGACCCAGACGACCCGGACGGCTCCGGCCACTGCTCAGTCCAGGCCCACGCCGCAAGCGCCGCCGACCGTGCGCAAGACGGGCAAAACCCTTAAAGTGGCCCTCATGATGCCGCTGCACCTCGACCAGCTCGACGAAATATCCACATCCAAGTTCGACATCGAGCAGCGTGGCAAGAAGAGCTACCGCCAGTTCGAATTCATCGAATTCTACGAAGGAGTGCTGCTCGCCCTCGAGGCGCTGGCCGACGAAGGCGTCAGTGTCGAACTCAATGTGGTCGACGTCAGCGAAAGCAGTGCCGCCAAGGTTGAAGAAGCCTTCGCGAGCCACCATGTGGCCCAGAGCGACGTGGTCATAGCCCTGCTGCTGCGCGAAGCCTTCGACCGCGCCGCCCAGCTCGCCCAGCAAGCCGGTGTCTACATCGTCAACCCCATGGCCACACGAAGCGAAATCTGTGCCGAAAACCCCTATATGGTCAAGGTGCAGCCCTCGACGGCAGGCCTTGTCGACGGCATCCTCCGCAACATGAAGGCCGAACGCCCCGACGCACACCTCTATATCATCCACTCCGGCGCAAAGGCCGAGCGGGCTGCGCTCGACGAGGTGAAACGCCAGCTCGACGAGCGCGGCGACATCAAATACACCATCTTCAACTGGAGTCAGAGCGCCAAGTTGACCAACATCCTCAAACAGACACCCGGATGCAACGTGCTCAGCCTCTACGACCAGGGTAAGGACCAGAACCGGGTCTTCGCGGGCAACCTGATGAACCGACTCGCTGCATTCAAGACCAAGACGCCGACCCTCTACTCGCTGAGCGACTGGACGCGCGAATACGGCGACGTAGACCTTGCACAGTTGCAATTCCTCGGATATCATACCTATTGCACGGCTTGGGATATGACCAACGAGGTACATGTCGACTTCCTTAGGGCTTTCCGCACCCACTACGCCACCGAGCCCACATCAAGCCTCGCCGCCACAGGCTACGACCTGACCCTCTACATCGTGGGCGGTCTGCACCGCAAGGGCGTCGACTTCTGGAATACACCAAACGCCAAAGTCGAAGGCCTCACGCAGCCGCTGCACTTCAAACGGAACGGAGCAGGCTTGGAAAACAACCGCGCCACGCTATACCGTATGGACAACCTGCGCTTTGTGCCGGCACCGCTCAAATAGAAAACTACCGGATGGAATACCAAAATACCATAAATAAAGAATTCCGCCTGACCGGCCCCGGTCTGCACACAGGACGCACGGTGACCGTCACCGTCAAGCCGGCGCCGGACAATTTCGGCATTGCATTCCGTCGCACAGACCGTACCAATATCATCACCCAGCCGGCTTTGGCCGACAGGGTGGGGGAGACATCGCGCGGCACCACCCTCGGCAGCGGCCGCAACTCCATCGCCACTATCGAGCACCTTATGTCGGCCCTGCATGGCATGGGGGTCGACAATGCCATCGTTGAACTCGACGGCGGCGAGGTGCCTATCATCGATGGCTCGGCCCGACCCTGGCTGCTGCAGCTCGTGCGCGTCGGCCTGCATCGGCAGGAGTCTGCCCGCAATGTATTCACCATCGAAGAACCGCTCCACTTTGAAGTGTCTAAGACAGGCTCTGTCTATGATGTCGAGCCCAGCGACCACTTCTCTGTGCATTGCGAGATAGATTTCAAAGACACCGTCATCGGTCGGCAGACGGCCGAGATGACATCCTTCTCTGAGTATCCCGCCAGCATAGCCCCATGCCGAACTTTCGTGTTTCTGCACGAGATAGAGCCTCTGCTGCATCTGAACCTTATCAAGGGCGGCAGCCTCGACAATGCCTTGGTGTTTGTCAACAAAGAGCTTACGTCCAAACAGCTGAAGCGCTTGGCCAAGACATTCAACAAGGACGTGAACAACTTCAAGGTGCACGACGGGGTGCTTAATACCACCGACATTTATTTCCCGAACGAGCCCGCACGTCACAAGCTGCTCGACTTTGTGGGCGACGTGCGCCTCGTTGGATGCTCACTCAACGCTAAATTCAATATTTACAAGCCTGGGCACAAGGCCAACAATGCCTTTGCCCGCTTCCTAATGGATTATATAAAGAAAAAGAAATGATACTGAACGACATTCATCCCGATGCCAAGATAGGTCAGAATGTGACCGTCAGCAGTTTTACCACGATATACGAAGATGTCGTCATCGGAGACGGCACCTGGATAGGCCCTAACGTGACCATCTTCCCCGGTGCGCGAATCGGTAAGAACTGCAAGATTTTCCCTGGTGCCGTGATTGCGGCTGTTCCGCAGGATTTGAAGTTTGCCGGCGA
The DNA here is from genome assembly GCA_017501495.1 of Bacteroidales bacterium. Taxonomy (GTDB): domain Bacteria; phylum Bacteroidota; class Bacteroidia; order Bacteroidales; family P3; genus Colimorpha. The sequence goes on from JAFVWV010000098.1 coordinate 8,110, forward strand.
GTACACCACTGTCGAAATAGGCGACAACAACGTCATACGTGAGTGCTGCACCATCAACCGCGGCACGGCTGCCAGCGGCAAGACGGTCGTTGGCAACAACAACCTGCTGATGGCCTATGTGCATGTGGCTCACGACTGTGTGGTGGGCGACAACTGCGTGTTGGCCAATAACGCGACCCTCGCCGGACATATTATCCTGGGCGACTATGTCATCCTCGGCGGCAAGACAGCCTGCCTGCAGTTCATACATATCGGCTCGCACGTTATCACCCAGGGCGGTGCGCTGATCGACAAGGATATACCGCCATTTGTCAAAGCTGCCAGATACCCGATTCAGTATTGTGGCGTCAACAGCCTCGGCCTGCAGCGCCGCGGCTTCAGCCAGGAGGTAATCAACAATATCGGAGATATCTACCGCTATATTTTCGTCAAGGGAATACCGCTGAGCGATGCCCTCGAGATTGTCAAGGAGCGCTACGGCAACACCGACGAGGGCAAACAGGTGCTGGCTTTTATTGGCAATGCCAACACCGGCCTTATGAGTGGCTACCGTTCTGCCCGCAAGGGCGAGTAGAGCCCTCAGACTCTAATCATGGTAGTCTCGACGATGGCAATACGTTTGCCGTTGTCGAGGCTTTCTATTATCGTTTGGTAAAGGGCTGTGGCACGACCGGATTTCAGCGCGGAACAACTGGCTCTGAGCGATGTTCCCGTTATGGCCGGCGACAGATAGTGTATTGTGGCGTCGAGCGAAACCCAGTGCAGGTCGCCGCTTTCGATGTCGTCGCTGTTGGCGGCAATCGCAGCGGCGAAGTCGGCCAGCGTGAAGAGTGCGCCGCCCATGGTTGCACCTCGGGCATTGCAGTGCCGCTCGTCGACGTGCATGGTGCATTCGGCTTCATGTGCTCCGACGGCGGTGATTTCTATGCCGCTTTGAGTGGTGGCGAAGCGGTCGTTTGCGAACACTTCGCGGGTTCTGTCGAGTGTTGTCATTTTTTGTCAGAAGGTGTATGTCAGGCCGATGCTGAGCAGTCGGCTGAATGTGCCTTTGTTGTCGCGGACGATGCGGTAGGTGCCGCTGCCTTGGTTGCTGCTGATGCTGAGCATCGAGTTCTCGTAGCGCCCTTCGATGCCGAGGTGGTCGGTGAAGCGGTATCGAACCGCTGCTGTCAGCGGTAGCAGGTCGAGTGGCTTGTAGGTGTCGGCAAGCGGCTGGTTGTCGCTGCCGTCGTCTGTCACTCTTGCTCCAACCAGCACTGCCGGTGCTATGCCGGCGGCCAGCCGCAGGCGGTTGTCGAGCATGTTGTAGCTCAGCATGACGGGTAATTCCACGTAGTTGAGACTGATGTTGCGTTGGAAGTATTCGTCGCCGGCCATGGATCCTTTCTGGGCGAAGGCCAGTTCCACCACCATGCGCCAGGGGCTCTGCTCGTCGCTGCCGAGGCTGAACGAGGTGCCGACACCGGCCCGCAGTCCGGGATGGTTGTAGCGTCCGGCCCCGTCGCCGTCGATCTGGCACATGTTGAGGCCTGCCGTCGCTGTGGCGTCGAAGCGTTGTGCTGTGGCGCTGCCGGCAATGGCCATGCACAGTGCGGTGATTGCTATCCTTATCGAGTAGTGTTTCATGTTCTTAATTCATTACGGCCGCTATTTCGGCGGTGTTGAGGAATGTCGTCTGCCTGAATTCGTTGTCGGCATCCTTCTGTCTGCTTTCGGCTATGCGGTCGCGTATCAGCTGCTTTATCTGCTCATGGCGGCTGCGGAAGCAGGCCCAGTCTGCTGCGTCGAGCTCATTCTTCTGTGCCAGTTCGCAGAGCACGTCGTAGGCATGCTGCGATTTCTGCTGCGGGTAGGCGGCCCAGAGGTCGTCGAGGCGGCGGTTCACGTCGTTCCACGATGCCAGTTCCCCATGCTCTATGTCGTCCAGCAGTCGGTCCATGTCGGCTCCGGCAATCAGTTGCCCGCCCACGTTCATCCAGCGGCGTTCCCGTTTGTGCGGGCCGCTTTCCTGACGCCATTCGCCGTTCGTTTCATTGAGCTGCTCCATGGCGTAGTGGATAAGCATCTCTTCGTAGGCTTTGTAGGCTTCGCCGGGCTTTAGTATGACGGTCTTGCGGTGGCCACGCTCCATGCCGTAGGCCACTACCTCGGTCGAACCGTCGTTTTGGTAGGCTTTGGCGGTCCACATGTGTAGCAGTTCGCGCGCCACGATGATTTCTTCGGCCGTGTCGGGTGCCAGCGGGGCAAACTCGATGTGCTGTCGCTTCTGGGTGCGCCGGTCGCGTGCGGCGAACTTGGTGCGGTTGCGTTCCAGGGCATACATGTTGTACATCCACCAGTAGGCCGGCATCACCTCAAGCCTGTTTTTGGTTGTGTTGTTGTTCACCAGCGCGAATGGCAGCGTGATGTTCATCTCCGCCGGGTAGTCGCCTTTTGCCAGGAGGGTGTAGCTTGCGAAGCGGCAGTTGTGTTTAAGGCTCACACAGAGGCCTGGCCAGAAGCCGCGTCCTGCCTGCAGCTCGCCGTCGGCGGTGCGCCCGTTGTGGTTGCTGCCTATCGTGGCGCCGCTGGCTATGTTGCTTTGCCCCATCGTGAGGGCTGCTATGAGGAACGAGCTGTTGTGGTGCTGTTCGTGGGCGGGGAAGATGAGGCTGCATCCAACCTCGCCGCGGGCCAGTGTGCTGTTGTCGCCCACGACGGTGTCGTTCAAGCGCAGTCCTGCTTCAAGCCGTACGTTTTCGCCCAGCAGGAAGCGCTCTGCGATGACCCCGTGGCTGATTTCGCAGTTCGGGCCTATGATGCCGTCGATTACGGCTGTGGCGCCGTGTATGACCGTGCCGCTTCCGATTCGGCCCTCGGTGTCGTTGCTCCATGTCTCGAAGCGGTGCATCAGCCTTTTGCGGTCGCGGTAGCGTGCCCAGAGGTAGGCGTCGCCCACGGTCATGTCGGGGTGCAGCCCAATGCGGCGGCCGCCGTTTTCGTTCATTACGTCGGCGTGGGCGCCCGGTGTGAAGCTGACCTCGCCGGCCAGCTCGATCCGGCATCCGCTGCCTATGCTGTAGCCGCTCAGCAGGCGCACGTCGCTGATTGTGCAGCCGTCGCCGATTGCGCAGTGTTCGATGGTGCTTTTTTCGATGGTGCAGCGGTTGCCGATATAGACCTCATGGCCGAAATGGTTGCGGTGTATGGCGCCCAGGTCGCAGCCGCCGGCCACGAAGACATCCGCCCAGTCGTTGGCCCAGTTGTCTTGCCTGATCAGGCGGGCAATCTCGTCGTCTGTCAGATTGCGGTACAATCCCATCTGTTCGCGCAGGTCATCGGCGCCTTTGAACACGATGCCTTCCATGCCCATTGCGCGTGCCGACTGCACGTTGGCCTCGTTGTCGTCGACGAAGATGCATTCGTCGGCCCGCAGGCCGTAGCGGTCCAGCAGCCGCTGGAAGAGCCTGCGGTCGGGCTTCACCAAACCCTCGGCACCGCTCACCACATAGCGGTCTATCATCTGCAGTATTCCGAAGTGTTCGCGTGCCTCGGGAAACGTCTCCATGCTCCAGTTGGTGAGGCCGAAGATTTCGTATCCCTTTGACTTGAGGTCGCGCAGCACCTCGCGCATGCCGGGCATCTCGCCGGTGAGCATCTCGCGCCAGCGGTCGCGGTAGAGGGCTATCGCGTCGCGGTATTCGGGCTGCTCGGCCTGCAGCTCTGCGACGAGCGCGTCTTGCGGTTCGCCGGCATCGATGCGCAGCCGCCATTCAGCTGTGGCCACATGCCGCATGAACCACCACGTGCGAGCCTCGTCGCCGAAGTGCTCGTTGTATACTGCTTCCGGTTGCCAGCGCACCAGCACATTGCCGAAATCGAAGATCACATTCTTTCTCATAACCTTTCCTTAACGCCGAAACACTCTTTTTATTGTGCACATGCTGCATCGTTTGTTCTGTGCCTGCTTTGGCCCCACAATACCGTCGGCAGGATGCGTGTTTTGTGCAGACAGCATGAAAATATGTTCCTTGTTCGCGAGGGGTCATTTTGCCAAGCGTTGTATATCAGCGTCTTGTACTGGTGTTAAAAGGCACCTCTTGCCTCGTTGTACGCTATATGTACGCTACTTGTACAGTACTTGTACGTTTATAAAGCGTACAAGTACTGTACATATACTGTACAAGTACTGTACAACGGGCGAAGGGGACCCCTGCAAAATGGATGCCGGACAGCTATCGTTTTTGCTGCCAAAAAGCAAAAAAACGAGGGCGTCGCAGTTTTTTTCTGCAACGGTGGCGTCATGCAAGTATTCGCCCAGCTTTCTGTAGAGGCCAGACTTATCGAGGACAAACCCTGGAAAGAACGGAAATGGGCCCTGTTTATCGTACTGCTGGGTTGCGCCGTGGTTGGCATCAGCTATTACTTTAACCAAGCCGTGTCGTCGTGGGCATTTCTCGTCTTCAATGCACTGTTTGTTGTATTTGTCATCTTCAAGATAGTCTACGACTGCATCCGCTGCCACAATATATGGTGGTCACTGCTTATCGGACTGAGTTTCCTGCTCGGCATCACTGCCACCTATATGCTCACACTCGAATGCCTGCGTGGACTTATCTTCCTGCTTGTGCTATTCATGGTTTTATAAATGCCCAGGCCGCACCGAAGGCGCGACCTGGGATTAATTGAAGTTATTTCAACTGAAAATTGATTGGTAAATTGTATTCGGCACGAACGGGCTTGCCATCAACAGTACCGGGTCTCCATTTGGGCATGGCATTGACCACGCGGAGTGCTTCCTCGTCGCATCCGCTACCGATGCCACGCAGCACCTTGGCATCCTTCACCGAGCCATCGGTATCAATCACAAAGCGCACGAACACACGTCCTTGTACACCATCAATCTTGGCTTGCTCTGGATAACGGATGTTCTCGGCCATATACCTGTACAGAGCCTCGACACCGCCAGGGAATTCCGGAGAGGTCTCGACAAGGGGATGTTCGTTCACCTTAATGTCATCAGACCCTTCTTCTTTGACAGTGAACAATATCTCGGCATCGCCCGTCGGTGTGCCATGTTGCCAGATGGCAGTGAATATGACTCCGACATGACCTTCATCGGTTTTGACTTTTGTCTTGCGGCTGAGGCTGCCGCTTGCAACACCTTTTTCTATCTGCCTGTCTATCTCTTTGAGCATTCTTTTCTCCATACGATTGAGCACTTTGCCTTTGGCGCGCCCTTTCGATGTAGTGAAATCGGATAGCTCCCAGTTGTGCCAGCTGGTGCCCCACCCTTCTCCGCTGCAGCTAACGTTACCTCGAAAAGCTCCATCGGCATCAAGATCGAGTTTGCTGTGGCAGTTTAGGTAGCCAAAGCCTACTAATGGCAACTTAAGCCCACCTTGCTTGCTATAACTGATTTCGAGCAAGGTGCGTCCATGACCAGTTTCGGTTGTTGCCTGGCCTGCATCGGTGCGACTGCCGAAAGCCATCAGCAGAGCCGCTACAGGCAGCAGCGCCAGCGTCTTCCATGCGCCGAAGCGCGTTTTTTTGCGTTTCATCATTGTGATACGTTTTTTAATGTTGATACTTTGGAAATTATTGGTGATATGGCCATATCCGAACCCTGTGGCCTGCCGGTAGAGCAGACCGATATAGGCTTTGCGGCTGCAGCTGCCGAGCGCGGCCTCGTCGGCTTGGTATTCGTGCACCGCACGCAATTCGTTCAGCATCAGCCACGAGAAGGGGTTAAACCATGACGCACAGCACATCAGCCGCATAGCCAGCACATCCCAGGAGTGCCACATGCGGAGATGTGCCCCTTCGTGGGCAAGGATGCAGAGTATCTCGTTGCGGCTCATCGCGCGCGTACCTATAACAATGTGGTTGAAGAAGGAGCATGGCTCGCTGTTGTCGTCTATCAGATGAAGACGCAGACGTCCATGTCGCCGGACAGGTAGCCTGTACAGCTTCTGTACAGTGCGCACAATGTCTGTTGCCAGCATTGCCAACATCAAAGCCACTCCAGCAAGGTACAGCACCGCTGGCAAGAATGCCGAGATGTTGTTCGATGCCGGTTCTGTTGCCCCGTCCGGTGGCATGATGTTGGCCGGAGCAAGATACATTGTGGTGTAAAGCGGGCTATCTGTCAACGGCCAATGGGAAAGATCCGGCATCCTCAGCAGTGGCAACAGCAGGCTGAACAACAGCGAGCATACGAGCATCGAACGGCTGACCATAAGCCAACGGTCGCTCCTGAGCAACAGACAGTAGCATCCATAGAGGATACCCGAAGCCAGTGTGGAAAATATAGCCCAGCGTATCATGACTCAAGTTCTTTTGTTATGGCCTCGAGGTCTTCGAGACTGACCTCCTGTTTGTCGACAAGGAACGACACCATGGCACGCGCCGACGAACCGAAGTAGCGTGCTGCAAAACCTTTAAGTTGCTGCTGCATATACTCTTCGCGCGTGACAAGCGGATAGTAGCGGTTCGAGCGGTTGAAAGTTTCATGACCCACAAAGCCTTTTTGCTCGAGTATGCGCACCACGGTGAGCACTGTGTTGTAGGCAACCTCGCTTTCGACTGCTGCAACAATTTCGCTTGCAAAGCCTTGCCCTACTTTCCATATAGCCTGCATTACTTGTTCTTCGGCCTTTGTCAGTTCTTTTTCCATTTGTTGATAATTTTAATTTTATAACTAATTATTTAGTTGATAAACGCAGCTTTTAGTTTAATATTGTATGTAGGTATATTTTTTTTCAAAAAAAATGGGACCCCTATGTGGAGATCCCATTTTCTATTGACTTAATTGCTGGTCAACTATCTGTTGGCATACATGTCTTCGTAGTACTTCATGTAGTCGCCGCTGGTGACGTTGTCCATCCACTCCTGGTTGTCGAGGTACCAGCGGACGGTCTTCTCGATGCCCTCCTCGAACTGGAGTGAGGGTTCCCAGCCGAGCTCGCGCTGGAGCTTGGATGAGTCGATGGCGTAGCGCAGGTCGTGGCCGGCACGGTCGGTGACGTAGGTGATGAGGTTCATATCTTCGCCCTCGGGGCGGCCGAGGAGGCGGTCGACGGTGTTGATGAGCACCTTGATGATGTCAATGTTCTTCCACTCGTTGAAGCCGCCGATGTTGTAGGTCTCGGCTATCTTGCCTTTGTGGAAGATGAGGTCGATGGCACGGGCGTGGTCCTCGACGTAGAGCCAGTCGCGCACGTTCTCGCCCTTGCCGTAGACGGGCAGGGGTTTGCGGTGGCGGATATTATTAATGAATAGGGGGATGAGCTTTTCGGGGAACTGGTAGGGACCGTAGTTGTTGGAGCAGTTGGTGACGATGGTGGGCAGGCCGTAGGTGTCGTGGAAGGCGCGCACGAAGTGGTCGCTGCTGGCTTTGGCGGCGCTGTAGGGGCTGTGGGGCTGGTATTTGAGGTCCTCGGTGAAGAATTTTTCTCCATAGGCCAGGTGGTGCTTGCCCGATGAAGCTTTGGTCGTAAACGGCGGTTTGATGCCTTCGGGGTGTGTCATCTGCAGGGCGCCGTAGACCTCGTCGGTGGAGATGTGGTAGAAGCGCTTGCCCTCGAACTTCTCCGGCAGGGTCTCCCAGTAGCACTTGGCGGCCTGCAGGAGGCTGAGGGTGCCCATGACGTTGGTCTGGGCGAAGGTGAAGGGGTCTTTGATCGAGCGGTCCACATGGCTCTCGGCGGCGAGGTGGATGATGCCGTCGATGTGCTCGTCCTGCATCAGCTTGTAGACACCGTCGAAGTCGCAGATGTCCATGCGGACAAACTTGTAATTGGGCTTGTCCTCGATGTCCTTGAGGTTGGCCAGGTTACCGGCGTAGGTCAGCTTGTCGAGGTTGATGATCTTGTACTGCGGGTACTTGTTTACAAAAAGCCGTACCACGTGGCTTCCGATGAATCCGGCTCCGCCGGTGATGATAATATTCATGTTTTTTTTGACTATTGGTTTGCTTAATTGCATGATTGAAAACGAGAAAAGCGACACAATATTGTGTCGCTCCTCTTTTTTGTCGGAAAAAAGTGTTATTGCGGGTTGCCGGTGCGGGCCTGGCGTTCGAGTTCCATCTTGCCGAAGCGCAGGGTGAGGCCGAAGGAGATGTACTGCGAGCTGGTGGTGCGGCGGCCGCCGCCCTGGTAGTAGGGGTTGGTGGACTGCCACTCCTCGCCGTCGCTGCCGAAGATGTCCTTCACGTTGAGGTACAGCGACAGGTGACGGTCGAGCAGGTCGGCACTGACGCCGAGGTCGGTGCGGAAGGTAGGCTCGTGGATATTCATCGAGGCAATCTGTCGCGTGGTGTAGCTGACGGTGCCGAACACTTGCAGCACATCCCAGAGTTTGGCCCATGCGTTGAGGCGCAGGCGGCCGCTCCAGGCGGCGTCCTCGGCCCACTCGCCGGGGCGGTACTGGAGGCGGTAATGGTAGTTGTAGGCCGAAGCCGAGAGACGCAGGTTGAAGAATGCTGTGGGACGGTAGGTGACGTTCAGCGTGCCGCCAGCCAGCCCGGCGTCGCCGATGTTGTGGGGCATGGTGTACGACACCTCGCGCCCGAAGACCTCGCTGTAGGCTACGTCGCCCAGACTGCTGACGGCGTCCTGCTCGGCCCTCCAGTAGAGCTCGGCGCCGACATTGCCGAAGCCGTCGAAGTATTTGTCCCAGCGCCCCTCGAGGTTGTGCGACACGGTGGGTCGCAACGCCGGATTGCCGACGTCGTAGTTTTCGGTGTAGTAGTTGACGAATGGGGTGAGGTTGTCGGCCGTTGGAGTCTCTGTGCGACGCGTCCAGCTGATGGCGAAGGTGTGCATGTTCTTGGTCTGATAGGTAAGGTGGACCGACGGTACCGGCATGGTCCATGTGCGGTCCACCGTGGCGGTGGTGTATCCGTCCCAGGTGCCCTCCACATGCTTGCGACCGGCCTGCATGCCCAGCTTGACGGTGAGGTCGCCGAAGCGGCGCAGCAGGGTGATGTAGCCTTGGTATTTCCAGCCGCTCTCGCTGTTGTTCATGCTCCGCAACGCGTCGTGAACGGTCACACCGTCAATGATACTGTCGGCGGTGTGGACGTAACTGCTCGGGAAGTCGCGTCCGCCGCCGAGGCCCACCTCCAGTTCCCACAGCTTGCCTAACGGCAGCGTGTAGCCGGCATCGACGTAGGTGCTGAGGCCACCGCGGCTGCGGGTGTCGTCCAGCAGGGTGATGTCCTGCCCGACCAGGGCGGTGTAGGTGCGCGTGTTGGTGCCATTGCTATGGTATCCGAAGGTGCTGCCTCCGAGTTGCAGCCACAGCTTCTCGCCTTCGGTGTTGAAACGCCGCGTGTACTCTACGCCGCCAAAGCCGCCTGCCTGCGGAAAGCGGTAGTCGGAGGTGTTTCGGTAACTGTAGTCGCCTGGCGCATAGATGAACTCATGCCATTGGCAATCAGTGTTGCTTCCGTGGAAGTAGACCGACGGATAGGCGCCACCCCAGAGACGGACGGTGCGCTGGGTGTCGATGTCGTAGTGGCCGCTGAGCCACAGGTAGCTGCCGTGGCGCCGCGCGTCGCTGTGCGAGGTGTAGCTGCGCACGGCACTGGTGTCGCCCTGCGGGGTGAGCATCATGTTGCTGCCGCTCTGGTCGGTCCAGGTGTGGGAATAGTCGTACTCGGCGTAGACGTTGAAGGAGAATTTCTTGCCGCCATAGACGTAGCTGACCCATGGCGACACCTGCGGGCGCAGGTTGCCGCTGGCGCCAAAGGTGAGGAATTCGTTGCGCTTCACCTTTCGGCGCATCACGAGGTTCACCACCGGGCCACCACCGTCGTAGCGTGCCGAGGGGTTGGTGATGACCTCGATGCGGTCGATGGCGCCGGCCGGCAGGTTCCTGATGTACTGCCGCAGGGCTTCGCCGCTGAGGTTCGAGGGGCGGTCGTCGATCCACACGTCAACGCTCTGCGAGCCGCGCAGGGTGATGTTGCCCTCGGCGTCAACCTCTACGCCGGGAGCATTTTGAAGGGCGTCGCTGGCGGTGCCGGTCTGCACGCTTGGGTCGTCGCTGACGTTGTAGAGCTGCTTCTCGCCGTCGACGCTGTAGAGCGGACGCTCGGTGGTGATCTCCATCTCTTCCAGCTGTCGCACCGACTCGGGGATGTAGAGGCTGTCGACTGCGATGGTGTCATTTGATTGGGCGTAGCCCATGCCCGCCGCCGCTCCGAGGAGCAGCAGCACGATTGCTGTACGCTTCATGATTATGTGAGGTTTAGGTTATTTCTTGCGGCGATAGGTGTAAGTGTCGCGCTGGTGTCCGTCGCCTCCGTAATAGGTAAAGATGCTGCTGTAGACGAAAACGAGCGTGTCGCTATCGAGTTGCTGGATATGCCATACTTCCTCGCCTCTTTCGTTGCGCAGCAGCAGCGAGTCGCCCACCATCTGCCACTCGACGGCGCAAGGTTCATAGACGAACTTGTGGTTCTCTGTCGTGTTATTCCACGCCATCACCGTGGCAGTGCCGTCGGTACGGAAGTCTATCTCGTCCAATATGTGCTCCTCAGCCATGTCTACAGTAAAATCAGGATAAGGACTGTTCCCGTGGTAGATGTGCTCGGTTGTTCCACTGGCATATTCCCACTGCCCTACCAGCAGATTGTTGCTTTTGGGAGTGCAGCCGGCCAATAGTACAGCTACCGCCATCGGCAATGCCGCCAGGGGCTTCAGCCATCCGCTATGGTTGCGCCGCTGCGACATCATGGCGATGCGCTGGTGTACCATACGGTAGTCGAACGAGTGGGCCAACGGACTGTAGCAGCGGCCGCTCACCTGGTGGTAGAACAGCTCGGCATAGTCGGCACTCATCATTTCGCTGTCGGCGATGTACTCGTGCACGCGCTTGAGCTCGCGCGCATATAGATATATGAATGGGTCGAACCACAGCACCACCTTGGCCAGCTCGCAGAGCATGATGTCCGCGGTGTGGCGCTGGCGCACATGCACCCGCTCGTGTCCAACGAGTTGCTGCACCTCGGCTTCGGAGAAGCCACGGGTGCCGACCACGATGCGGTGGCCGAAGGAGAAGGCCGGCGTGTTGTCGTCGACAAGCGCTACCTTAACACCGTCGCGCTCCTCGAAGGGCAGCCCTCGCATCCTGCGCCAGAGGGAGACCAGCCGGACCAGCAGTACCGCTGTTGCGGCGACGGCTCCGGCCAGCCACAGCCAGAATAGCCAGTTGATGTCAGCCTGCTGGATCGGGCTGGTCTGCCCAATCGGGCTTGTCTGTACTGTCTGATATGTCAGGGTGGGAAAGATGCCTGTGGCACCCTCGCTCATCACGTATTGATGTGGGACTGCAATATGCAGGTGGACGGCAGGCAGCAGGAATGCCAGCACCAGGGTGCCCATTAGATAGAAACGCACCATCTGGTGGCGCTTTTCTCTACGCATCAGCAGCCAGTAGGCGGCGAAGAACAGGGCCGTTGCCGTGGCGGCCAACAGCAGGTAGTTCATGACTGCACCTCCTTCCGCTTTTCTTCGATGATGCTGGCCAGGGCGTCGAGGTCTTCCTTGCCGATGCCCTTGTCCTCCATGAAGAAGGACACCAGCTGGCGGTAGCTGCCGCCGAAGTAGTTGCCCACCAGGGCGCTGAGCTGCCGTCCGGAGTAGTCGGCCTTGCTCACCAGCGGGTAGTACTGGTTGTTGCCACCCAGGGTGCGGTGCCCTACGAAGCCTTTCTGCTCGAGGATGCGGATTTCGGTCAGCACCGTACGGTAGGCCGGCTTGGGGTCGGCCACCGCCTCGGCAATCTCGCCGGCGAAGCCTTCGCCCAACTGCCACACGGCCTGCATCACCTGCTCCTCGGCTTTGGTTAGGGCCGATACCGATTCATTTCCATTCTTTGACATGTTCCGTTGATTTAATTATTAAACCTATGATTAATTTTTTAATCACACAAATAAACGTCGTCTGGAGACGATTATTGTGTCTTTGGATTAAAAATATAATCCTTTAACAAACTTTAACAAACAAAGAAGGCTCCCTGCTATTGCAGAAAGCCTTCTTGAAGTGTTGGCGTAAAGTGTGGTTTATTTCAGCTTCATGCCGCTGTTCCAGGCCTTGCCCACGCTGTCGGCGATGGTGAAGTAGTTGAGGCTGGAGGCGTCCCACACCAGCGGGTTGAGCTTCTTGATGTCGATCTTGCCGTCGGTGAGGATGGCGGGGTCGGCCACGGCGTTGACGATTTCGCCCACGACGAAGGCGCCGTTGTTCTCACGCTCGATGAGCTCGACCACCTTGCACTCCATGGCGAGGGGGTACTCGTCGATGATTGGGGCGTTGACGTTCTGGCTATTGGTGCAGTGGAAGCCCACGTGAGCCACCTTGTCCTTCACGTCGCGGCCGCTGGCGATGCCGAAGTAGTCGCTCTCTGCCACCGTGCGGGCGTCGGCATAGCTGAGGGTGAAGGCCTTGTTGAGGCGGATGTTCTCGGTGGTCTTGTGGCTGCTGAGCTGGAAGCAGACCTGGTTGCCCTCGTACTGGCCACCCCAGGCGGCCATCATCACGTCGGGGTTGCCCTCGGCGTCGTAGGTGGCGATCATCAGCGCCGGCTGCGGCGTGACATACAGTTTGGCGCCCATGTTGACGCGCTCGTTCACATTCTTGAATTCCATAGTGGTGATGTTGTTTTGCGTTTGTTCTTCGTTGGTGTTGTTCTCCTGTTTGGTGCCGCAGGCGGCGAAGAGCACGGCCGCCGCAGCCAGGGTGAGAATGGTTTGTTTCATCGGTTGTATAATGCTGTTTATTGTTTTTCCCATGATTCCCAGTCGGTATCTGCGAGGTACTTTGCAATTTGTGCGCCCAACAGGGGCAAGTCGTTACGAAGCACATCGCGGATGACATCGTTGTCTATTTGGAAATATTCGTGGACGATATAGTTGCGCATGCCGCTAAGCATCTTCCACGGAGTTTCGGGATGTGCGTCGCGGAAATCGGCGGTGAGCATGTTGGCCGCTTCGCCGATAATCTCGATGTTTTTCACCACGGCGTAGTAGCGCATGTCGTCGGCCATCAAATGCTCCATTGTCACATCTGCAGTGTAGCGTGCAATGCGTTCCAGACATTCTTGGATGTGTTCCAAACGCTCGCGGTCTCGGTTATGCTCTCTCATAAATCAGTATTTTGTCACGGTTGGCACTCTCGACGGCAAAGGGCTTCAGTGTACCCTCGGACACAAGATCCACCTCGCGGCCCAGCAGTTCTTTCAGGTCAACATACATTCCGAAAAATCTCAAGCCGATGGGTTGGCTCTTGTCAAGAGTCACCAGGATGTCTATATCGCTGTCTTCGCGCTGTTCGCCACGGGCATAGGAGCCGAAGAGCCATGCCTTCAGCACTGGCTGTGTGGCGAAATACTCGGCGAGGGTCTGCTGTATTTGCTGGGTGCTCATTGTTGATTAATTTATAAGATTTAATATTGTATCAACAAATTCGTGTGCCGGCACAGACATGTCTTTCACTTCCGCTTCGGTAATATCATAATAGCAGTTGTAATCTGCCTTCTGCCGCAGCTGCATCAGGCGGGAGAGGAAGCTGCCTTGCTCCATACTGACGAGACCACTCTTGACAAAGTGCAGGCTGAACTGGTTAATCATGCCCTTGTGGGTCTGCCCACTGATGCCTTTGCTGACAAATAGTGCCTGCACCGCATGGAAGCAGGCATAGTATTGTCGGTTGGCCGCCAGGTCCCAATGCCCCAGGGTCAGCATTTCGTCTGCCTGTGCCAAGTAGTGCAACGCACGTTCTTTCTCTCGGTTGACAAGGATGATTCGCTGTTCTGGTGTCATGGCTGAAGCAGGTTTATTCCATCACGGACGACATTCTCGTAAAAGGGGGTGGCGCTGTACGACTGCCACTCTTTGGTGGTGTAAAGTATCGGGTTGATTTCCTCGTCCAGCTCGCAGCCGAGGAGCACCATCGGGTAGCTCACAGTGTCGTAATCCTTTTGGGTCAAGGTGTCCTTGTCGAGAATCCAAAGGATGTCCCAGTCGGATCCCATGTGCGCCGTTCCTCTCGCACGCGAACCATACAATATGGCATTGCTCCTTTGGGGAGCAACCTTGCGTGCCAGATTACGAATAGAGGTCAATGTGCCAGCGTTATCCATTTTATTCAATTTTGACCTTATAACGCGTTACTGCGTTAAATATTGTGTGGCAGGATGCGGGCGGAGAAAAATAAATTTGGCCGCATCGGAAAAAGTGCGTATCTTTGCATCCGATTTCATAAGGAAATCGTCGAAGCGTTATGCGCGTTCTGGCTTGGGAACCTAGGAAATTCCACAGAGATACAGAACAAGTGTAATGGCTCTTCGCATTTTAAGGCGTGGGCTTATTGCATCTTCTTATCTCAAGGTTATTCCTAGGACCTCCAAGCGGGAAGTGGCAAATGGGCACCACGCTTCTTGTTTTTGGGTGGTTTCGGCGTGTGTGGAGGGAAAAAAATTCAGGGCGATGTCGGGATTTCGGAAAAAAGTGGTTATAATATATGTAGGAATGATTAATTAACTCAATTCATAAACAAAAAATAAAAACAATGGTAAAACAAATCAAAAAACTGACTGTGCTGTTCTTCGTGGCAGCCACAATGTTCACTTTCGCGTCCTGCAACAAGGACAACTCCGACGACAACACCTCCGGCGGCGGTTCCGGCGGCTCGCAGACAACCATCAGCGAAAGCCAACTTATTGGAACATGGGAGTTCGACAGCAACTCTCATCCAGGAATCGACATTCGATCCGACCACACCTGTACAATTATCGACGGTGTTGTCAACCACGCCTATATATGGACATTGAGCAAAAGCACATTCCACGCCACCGACACGTGGTTCTCCGAAGGCTATGGTGGCACGGTAACTGAAGACATCGTTTTCGAAATAAAGAGTGTTTCAAACAACACAATGACAATTGAAGGAACACGCAAGTGGAGTTATGACACGGAACATCCAATAGACTACTCCGGCACCCTCCACAAGGTGCAGTAACCTCACTGCCCACCACATTTGAGGGTGTCCGCATCGCCGCGGGCACCCTTTTTCTTTCGGGTGGGGGGTGAAACGGGTGTCGCAAGCCCCAATCGGTTTTGGAAACGGCCGGAAATGGTCGGCGGGGGTATGAAACAGAAATGAAACGGGGGTGAAATGAGCCGTTTTATTCTCCGAGTATTTGTAGGGAGAATATTTTTGTGCTACAATATTCTCCCTTTATTTTTGCGGAGAATATTGTTGTGATGCGAGGTTCTCCTTTTATTTGTAAGGAGAATATTTTGATGGTGAAATATTCTCCGAGTATTTGCAGGGAGAACATTTAGGCGAAAAAGATGTTATTGTTTACTTGTCCTCGTAGTGGCCGTAGGCGGAAATGACGTCTACATGTACTTCTGTGTCGAAGATTTCATATATGAGCCGATGTTTTTGTGTAATGCGGCGACTCCA
>JAFVWV010000099.1 GCA_017501495.1 Bacteroidales bacterium
CAAGCAGGCTTGGCTCTGCTCTCGACTTGCGGAACTTCGTAAATCTTATAAATTATTGTCTGCTATACCTTTTGTCGCTGGCCTGTGGCGGCGCGGTGCTTCATTACTCCTGCTGGCCTGCGGCTGCGCGAGATCTCGTAAATCTTGTAGATCCTCCGCATTGCTGTGCTCGCGAGTTCTATGTCACACAGATAGCACAGATATCACAGATTTCCGCTTGCGTCGCTCGCGGAGCTGACGCGGTCTTTATTCGCCCGCTCGTACCTCGCGAAATCTCGTAAATCTTATAAATTATTGTCTGCTATACCTTTTGTCGCTGGCCTGCGGCGGCGCGGTGCTTCATTATTCCTGCTGGCCTACGGCGGCGCGAGATCTCGTAAATCTTGCAGATCCTCCGCATTGCTGCGCTCGCGAGTTCTGTGTCACACAGATAGCACAGATATCACAGATTTCCGCTTGCTTTGCTCGCGGAGCTGAAGCGGTCTTTATTCGCCTGCCGACCTGCGACCGTGTCGGTTTTTTGCGTTTTTTGTCAATTTACCCAACCCCACAACAACTGTATACCAAACAATTACACACGACTGGACCTTGACTCTTTCCACGGCGAAGGCCTGCCCTATGTGCATCTTTTTTGACAATTGTCTGGTTTTAGAAGAACACGTAAAGGCCACTCCATTTTCGAAGCGCAAAAACATGAAAAGAGATACAAACCGCCTTTCCTAACGTTTATGGTGATTATGATAAAACATTTACCATTCACTAAAAAATTGAACGATATGAATACCAAGTCAGGAAAGAAATCAGCTGTACAGGTGACTATTGCAGAAATTGTTGCCATCCATGAGGCAAAGCAACGGCATAGCACCTGTGGTGTTAATCACGCCTTGATGCATCACCTCGATCAGTTCTGCGGCAAGCAGACGACATTATGCGACATCTCGGAGCAATTCTGCATAGCTTTTGCAGAATTTCTTAAGGCTAAAGTGGCTATGAGTAGTGTGAAAACATATCTGCAGAAACTTCATGCCATCCTCGAACATGCGGTATTTGACCATCTAATTGACTGCAATCCTATGCCGGCTGTGCGTTTCTTGATACCAAGGGCCAGAAGTTCGCAGAGAGTATATCTCACTCAGTCCGAACTCGTACGGCTTGCCTCCAAACCCTGCAATCACGAAGAAACGAAAAGAGCTTTTCTCTTTGCATGTCAAACAGGGCTGCGGCTGTCTGATATTGAAACTCTGTCCTGGAATGATATTACCGAAATAAATGGGAGTCCCACGATTGTCAAGGTTCAGGTTAAGACCTGCCAAGAAGTGTGTGTGCCACTGAACACTGTAGCTCTTGAGCTAATTGGAGAACGAAATGGCCATAAGAGAGTCTTCGACCTCAAATCAAGGTCTGTCATAGCGTCGGATTTGTTATCTTGGGCAAAGACTGCGGGAGTGGACAAACATCTCACATTTCATGTCTCACGTCATACTTTTGCAACGCTTTCGATTTCAGCAGGTGTAGACATCTATGTTGTCAGTCGCCTTTGTGGTCACAGATCAGTTAGGACAACAGAGATATACGCACATATAATAGACAAGACACTCCAAGATGGTGTCGCCCTGCTAGAAAGTGCGATGATGAATAACAGCAGAGTTGACAAAGTAAGAAAACTTAATATAAAATATATGGTCAACAGAGTGAAAATGGTAATTGAGTCAGTTTTTTTCCAAAAAAAAGCCAAGGCAAAACAAAACAACGATACATTCTTAATGCCAACTATTTAGATACAAAATTAAAGTAATTTGCTGTCTAAAATGCTAAAAAAATTTTGCCAACAAATAAATAATTCGTACTTTTGCGCTTCAAAAGCACATAAGGGATATCCTTCTATTAAGGAGCTTACTAATATTATAATGACTATCCGCAATTTGCATGTTTATGAGGTTGCGTCTCTCCGAGACGCGTGCGATATGTTGATTATCAGTCACCGCACTGCGCTTCGCTTGTACGGTGTTATTAAGAATAAGCCTCTCTGAGGCTTTTTTTATGGCAAATGCGGATAATCATTAATATTATTATTCGCCTTATTATTCGCCTTTGGCATATACAAGAAGTCGCGTCTCTCCGAGACGCTGTTATCGGGCTGGTTTCCAACCTCTAGACTACAATTCGTTTGTCTGGGGTTATTAAGATTATGCCTCTCCGCGGCATTGTTATGGCAATTCCAGATAGTCATATTTTTTTTGTAGTTAGCAATAAAAATCCAAAAATTTTGTTTTTATTTGCAACGCAAACTAATACATACATAATGGAAGCCGTCAACCAAATTTGGAAAGCAAGCAACAAAAAAGCCCCTGTATCGGGGCTTCTGGGTGGTCTGTGGGAGATTCGAACTCTCGACCTCTTCCGTGTGAAGGAAGCGCTCTAAACCAACTGAGCTAACAGACCGCGAACTTGCAATGCAAGACAATTTCTCTCGCGAAATCGGGTGCAAAAGTACAACATTTTTTCGACACGGCAAAATTTTTCTTCAAAATGAGCAAAAAAAGCAACAAACCTCTCAACTCTCAGACTCTTGGAATAATCTGGTTCTCAATCGGATTACTCATCATTGCAGGCATAGTATTTTTTTCTCATTTAAGCAGTCGCCAGCCGAACGAAGACACCCGATCAACGGCCACAGACAGCATAATATTGACCCAAAAAGAAGACTCTGTATATGCGTCTCGACGTATGGAAAAAAACATTGCCAGAAGACGCACCCAGAGCATACCGGATGGGAATAGCGACGGACGAAGAAGCCGCGAGCACAACACCACCCAGGAACTCTACTACGATATGCCGACGCCCCAGCGCAAGCAGCCACTGACAGTGGAACTCAACAGTGCCGACAGTCTGACACTACAGTTGCTGCACGGCATCGGTCCGGCGTACGCGCGCCGTATCGTGCGCTACCGCGAACGGCTGGGTGGCTTCGTGTCGACCGACCAACTACTTGAGGTCTATGGCTTCACGCCAGAATTGCTGACGCACATCCGTCCCCACATCACCCTCGACACCACTGCCATAAAGTCAATAAGCATCAACAGCATCGGATTGAAAGAGCTCTCGCGACATCCATATATCGAATACTACCAGGCCCGCGACATAATCACATTGCGCCGCAAAGGCGTGACCTTCAGCAGTGCCGACGATTTACGGGCGGTGCCATCGATGGCCGACAGCACCCTGCGGCGCATCCTGCCATACCTCGACTTTGGGCTTGCAGAAAAAGAGGAAAAACAAACAGCACAATAAAAAGACTACAACTCCGTTATTGGCAAAGAGTACATAAACCCAATAGCAACACCATGTTAAGCTCAACCCCAGCATGGGTGGCTGTGATGACCCACCCCAACGCCGAGACTACTGTGGCCAAACACTTTGCCGAAGCCAATCCACCGATAGAGTACTACCTGCCGATGCTAGCCAACCGCGACCGACGCTACAAGCACAACAACATGACGGAAAAACCGATGTTTCCATGCTACATCTTCGCTCGCATCAACGACAAACGGATCTACGAGACGCGCACCACGCATGGCGTGATCTACATCGTCAGCAGCCAGCACAGCATCATCCAGGTGCCGGAGAAAGAAATCGAGGCCGTGCGGCGTTTTGAAGCCACACAGCGCAAGATACAGATACGGGATACATCCAAGCTGGTCAAGGGTGCGCGAGCCACAATACTCAGCGGCGAATTTGCCGGACTTGAAGGCGTACTGGTCAAAGGCGATGCCAACGGCAACTTCGCAGTAAACATATCGGTGATGAATATGTCGTTCGTCGTCCACATCAAACGCAGCGAGCTACGCCCGGCCGAGGAGCCTGCAGACACACAGGACAACACACGCCTGCTCAGCATCAAATAAGACAGCTTAAGGGGAAAATGAAAGCGGGACATCTTCCGATATCCCGCTTTCTTTGTGAGTGATCTGCACAAGATTTGAACTTGTGACCTCTTGCCTGTCAAGCAAGCGCTCTAAACCAACTGAGCTAGCAGATCATTTTCTCTCTCGAAATCGGGTGCAAAAATACAAAGTTTTTGCGAACTGACAAAATATTTTTCATTTTTTTCGTATTTTTGTAGCGCTCAAACAGTGCATGCTACATCTTTATATACTGATAATCAAAAAGTATACATTCGTCGAGCAGATACAACTTTTTTAAAGCCGCCAAGCCGCCACAGAGCTGCGAAACGGCAATACAAAGAAATAAAAACAGAAAAATACCATGGCAGACAACTACCTTGAGAAGCGCTACGAAGAGACCCTCGGATCGCAACGTCCGAAGGTGAAACGCATAGGGCATACAGTCGACGAACTGCTCACCAAAAACCGCAGCACACGCGGTTACAAGAAGGCCTATGTGGTGAGTCGCGCCGAACTTGAGCGCATCGCGAGCGTATGCACTCGCATACCGTCGGCGCGCAACCAGCAAGTGCTGAGAATGAAGCTCGTGACGCGCGACAGCGGTGCCGACAAAGTGCTGCCACTCGTCAAGATGGGGGCTGCTCTGCCCGAATTGCATCTCCCCTTCCCCGGCACCGAACCGGAGGCGTTTATCATAGTGTGTTCGACAATAGAAGAAAACCCTATGGTGGACATCGACCTCGGCATCGCCGCCCAAAGCATGCTGCTCAAAGCTGTGGAGATGGGACTCAACGGTCTGATTATAGCCGCATTCAACCGTACCAAACTGCAAGAGGCGCTCGCACTGCCCTGCCAGCCGCTGCTGGTGATAGCTATCGGCAAAGGCGACGAAAAGACGGAGCTCGTCCCGATAGCCGAGGCCGAAAGCCACGCCTATTACCGCAAAGAAGGCGTGCACTACGTGCCCAAGGTACGGCTTGCAGACTTGTTGCTTGACCATGCGTAAGACACCGATGGTGCCGGTGGCGCTGGCATTGACAGCCGGCATACTGGCCGCACACCTCATAGCCGTAGGCCTGATGCCCTGGGCATTGCTGACGGCCGCTGCCGCACTGACCATCGGCATCGTCTTCTTCTTGAAGCGGCAAGCCATGGCGGCACTCTGGCCTGTGCTTATACTATGCAGCGGCATAGGAGGAATGCTCTGCACGCTGACCGATCCCAAGACCGACCCTTTAGACTGGCACCACGGATGTCCTGAACAGTGCCAGATGGCAGTACATCTGCGCGAGACACCAGTCCCGCGCGAGCGAAGCATCAAAATGCTGGCCGATGTGGAAAGCATCGACGGACGACGCTGCCGCGGACAGATACATCTGTACCTTCGGCCCGACAGCCTGGGACGGACCCTAGCCTACGGCGACCGCCTGCTGCTGCACGCCTGGCCCGACAGCGTACATAGTTGGCTCTACACCACCAGCGACCACTATATCGTGACAGACCGCGACAACCGGAGCCTGCGCGCCAAGAGCGAGGCACTGCGGATGCGGCTGCTGCGACGCATGCAGGGTGGTCCGCTCGACGCGCGCCACACTGGCATAGCCGAAGCCCTGACCCTCGGTTGGCGGGCCGATCTCGACCCTGAGGTGCGAGCCTCGTTCCGCGATGCAGGCATAGCCCACCTGTTGGCCGTCAGCGGATTGCACGTAGGCTTGGTGGCACTAATCGTGCGAGTGCTGCTATTCTGGGTAGGACGAGAACGGCGCGGCCGTATTGTCGGCGGTAGCCTACGGCTTGCCGCAGTATGGCTTTTTGCATTGCTCTCCGGCATGGCGCCGTCGACGGTTCGCGCGGCGCTGATGTTCAGCCTATTCATTGCGGCCGACATTGCAGGGCGGCGCACTTCGCGACTCAACCTGCTGGCTGTGGCTGCCATAGTCACCCTCGCCTGCCGTCCGATGCTGCTCTTCGACGTCGGCTGGCAACTCTCCTACTCGGCTGTGGCGGGCATACTGATAGCGCGGCCAATGATTGCAGCCTTCAACAACCGTCTGTGGCAGAGTGCTGCTGTGAGCATGGCCGCCACACTGGCCACAATGCCGGTGACCATAGCCACATTCCATAGGATACATCCTTATTTCCTGATTGCCAACGTGGTGATAATCCCATTATCGGGTCTGATGCTCGGCTTGTCGCTGGCCTATCTGGCCGTGCCATGCAGCGTCACCGCATGGCCGCTTGGCATAGTGATAGCCGCCGTCGACTGGCTCACGGCTACGATTGCCAGCCTGCCCGGAGCGTCGGTAACGGTTTA
>JAFVWV010000100.1 GCA_017501495.1 Bacteroidales bacterium
CTGGCACGGCCACGGGCACGACGAGCCGCAGCACGGGGACCGCCACGGGCACGACCCGAGGCACTACCCCATCACGCAGCAACACCAGCGCCGCCGCATCCAAGAGCAGCAGTGCCACCAGCCGAGCTGTATCTGACGACAGCAAGAGCAGCGGCACGACGACGAGCCGCAGCACGACGAGCCGAAGCACCGGCAGCGGTACGACGACAAGCCGCAGCACCACGAGTCGCAGCAACGACAGCGGCACGACGACAAGCCGCAGCACCACGAGCCGCAGCAACGACAGCGGCACGACGACGAGCCGCAGCACAACGAGCCGCAGCAACGACAGCGGCACGACGACAAGCCACAGCACGACAAGCCGCAGCACCGGCAGCAGACGATAAAAAAACGGAGAACGATGAAAGCAAGCGAACTTGTGCTGGCCGGCGACGGCAGCCTGTACCATATACACCTGATGAGCAACACCTTGGCCGACAAGGTGCTGCTGGTCGGTGATCCGGGCCGTGTCGATATGTTCAAGCAGATTTTCGACTCGGTGGAATATGAGTCGCACAACCGTGAGATGCATGCCCTCACGGGCAGCTACCATGGCACGCGGATGACGGCCCTCTCGACGGGGATGGGGTGTGACAACATCGACATAGTGATGACCGAACTCGATGCCGCTCTTCGAGTGGAGGGTGGAGAGTGGAAAGAGGAGAGTGACCGTCATCTGCAACTGGTCAGGATCGGCACGAGCGGCTCGCTGCAGGCCGATATCGACTGCGGCAGCCATGTGGCTGCGGCCTATGCCGTAGGTTTGGATGGCCTGATGAACTACTATCGAGAGTGGGATGCCCCGATGGCGGATATGGAGCGAGCGTTTGCCGCACACATGGGGCCCCACGTGCGATTGGCGGCTCCGTATTGTGTTGAAGGCAGTCGGTTGCTGCTCGGCACCGTGGGGGCCGGCATGCACCACGGCATCACGGCGACGGCGCCGGGTTTCTATGGTCCGCAGGGGCGCACGGTGAGGCTGCATCCGGCGGTGGCCGACCTTAACGAGAGGCTGGCCTCTTTCGGGTGGAACGACGCGAAGGTGACGAATCTGGAGATGGAGACCTCGGCCATCTACGGCTTCAGCCATCTGCTTGGCCACGAGGCCCTGACGGTGTGCCTTATCATAGCCAACAGGCCGAAGGGCACATTCCTCAACGACTACCACACGCAGATGCGCGAATTGGTTGGCACTGTGGTGGAGAGGATGGTTTAAGGGTTATTGGTTATTGGTTATTGGTTATAGTGCGATGTCATTTCATGGATGCGCGGCGTTGTTTGATGACTTCGGTTATTGGTTATTGGTTATAGTGCGATGTCATTTCATCGATGCGCGGCGTTGTTTGATGACTTCGGTTATTGGTTATTGGTTATTGGTTATTGGTTATAGTGCGATGTCATTTCATGGATGCGCGGCGTTGTTTGATGACTTCGTAGGCTTCGTTGATCTCCTTCATCTGTTCGGCAGCGTTGCGCTGCAGCTCCTCGCTCATGCCGGCGACGCGGTCGGGGTGGTACTTCATGGCCATCTTGCGGTAGGCTTTCTTCACCTCGTCGTCGGTTGCGCTGCTGTCTATGCCGAGCACACGGTACGGGTCTTTTGAGTAGCTGCTCCGAGTGGAGCCATGACTGCCGTTGTTGCTGCCGTTGCTGTAGTTGGTGTCGTTATAGCCCACATGCCGTTCGAAGATAGAGGTGTAGTCGCTGGTAGAGATGCCGAGGTATTGGGCGATGAGGCGCAGCATATTGATTTCCGTCGTCTGGAAAGCGCCGTCGGCGCCGCCTAAGCCGAAGAGGAAGTCGACCATGTGGTAGCGGGTGTTGTAGTCGGTGTTCACCTTAATCTGCATACATACCTGGTCGATGGGTATATCGTTTTGCACCATCTGCTGCAGCACGTGGAGCATTTCCTTGCCGCGTTCGTCGCCGTAGTTGGTGCGGAGAAAGCGCTTGACATATTCCAGTTCGCTTTTTTTCACGTCGCCGTCGGCCTTCATCACGGCGGCTATGAGCACCATGAGGGCGGCATTGACGTCCTGTTGGGTGCCGGTGTTGTGGTAGGGGCCGTGGTGGCTACCGCCGGAAGTGAAGTCTCTGCCATCGTTCAACTGTGTGTCAGGCGAGATGGCCTTGCCGAGGTAGTAGCCGAGTATTGCTCCGATGGGGCCGCCGATGGCCCATCCGAGGCCTGCGAAAATCCATTTTGTGATTGCCATTAGGGTGTATTATTTGCGTATGTCGTTGTATATGATTGACTGTATTTCGGTGCGGGTATTCATTTGGGCCAGCTTGTTGGTTGAGGCCGAGGGGTGGACGCGGTTGGAGAGGAAGACATAGACGAGGTCGTATTCAGGGTCGACCCATACCATGGTGCCGGTGAAGCCGGTATGGCCGTAGGAGGCCTGCGTGGCTTCGGGACATACCTGCCCGTTCGGGCTGGGTGCAAAGAGTTGCTTGTCGAAGCCGAGTGCCCGGCGGTTGCCTTGTTTCTCGAAATGGCGGCTGGTGAAAGTCTCTATAGTCTTGCGGTTCAGGTAGCGGCGTCCGTCGAGTTCGCCCCCGTTAAGCAGCATCTGCATCAGGCGTGCCACCTCGGCGGCAGTGGAGAAGAGGCCGGCATGGCCGCTCACACCGCCCATGGCGTAGGCGTTGGGGTCGTGGACAGAGCCCCAGATGAAGCCGAGGTGCTCTTGTCGCAAGCTGTCCTGTTCGGTGGGGGCTATCTCGGCCCGTATGTATCCTTCATCGCCATCGCCGGTCTTCATCGGGTTGAAGAGGGTGTTTTGCAGGCCCATGGGCTGATAGAAATAGCGGCTCACGTAGGTGTCGAGGCTCATTCCGCTCACGCGCTCCACCATGTCGGCCAGAAGCATGAAGCCGAAGTCGCTGTAGCAGTAGCTCTTGTCGGCATTGAGACTGCTCTGCGCGATGAGCAGGAGGATGCTGTCGCGGTTGGTAGTCTGCTGCCACAGGGCATCGTAGGCTTTGAGTCCGGCACAGTGGCTGAGGGCTTCCTTGATGGTAATGCGCTCCTTGTCGGTGTCTTTTAGATATGGCAGGTAGCGGCTCAGGCGGTCGCCCAGGCTGATTTTGCCCTGGTCGATGAGTTTCATCACAGCGAGTGTGGTGGCGCAAACCTTGGTGAGCGAGGCCACATCATAGAGCGTCGAGGTGGTCACCTCCGCGCTTCCGCTGTCGTAGGTCAGCTGGCCATAGGCGCGGTTGAGAACCAGACGTCCTTTGTGCATTACGGCTATCTGGCATCCGGGGGTGGCATGGGCATCGATAGCGTGCTGCACAAGGCTGTCGATGCGTGGGTCGATATTGATATTCAGGTCGCTGACGATATCGTTGCATGTGGTCAGATAGTCCTTCTCGGCGGGTACGTGTATGTTGTCCTTGAGGTAGGGCACTACATGGCGGAATTTGGCGCCGAGCACACGTCGGCAGTGGTAGTCGACCAGTTCGCGTATGCTGTCGTTGTAGGTGGCAGCCTGCTTGATCATCTCAATGCCTTTAGGCACGTCGGGCGGCAGCAATAGTATGTCGTTGCCGGCCAGCAGTGCGGCCAACTCGCCTCGGCCGTCGCCATAGGTGTTGGTGACGCCCTTCATGTCGAGACCGTCGGTGACGATTAGTCCGTTGAATCCCATCTCGCGGCGCAGCAGTCCGTCGACGACGGCTGGACTGAGCGACGACGGCCGTTCAGGGTCGAGGGCATTGACCTGCAGGTGCGCCACCATCACGCCTTCCACCCCGGCCTCGATAAGCCGACGGAAGGGGTATGTGTCTATCGTGTCGATATATGCGCGGCTGTGGTTGATGACGGGAAGCTCCAGATGGCTGTCGGTCTCGGTGTCGCCGTGTCCGGGGAAATGTTTGGCGGTGGCCAGCACCCCTTGGCTCTGCTGACCGAGGGCGTACATGATGCCCAGCTGGCTGACGCGTTCGCGGTCGACGCCGAACGATCGTACGCCAATGACGGGGTTCTTCGGATTCGAATTGATGTCGACTACCGGAGCGAAGTTGACATGAATGCCCATCTCGCGGCATTGGCGTCCAATCTCCTGGCCCATACGGTAAACAATGCTGTCCTGATCTGGACTGAGATGGCCAAAACGGTCGTTCTTGGGGAACGAATACATATCTTTCAGCCGCATTCCGAGTCCCCATTCTCCGTCGATGCATACGAGCAGCGGTACTTTGGCGTCACGCTGCAGCCGCTTCGTCTGCGACACTTGCCGGTCGGCCGAGCCGACGAAGAAGCA
Organism: Bacteroidales bacterium; assembly: GCA_017501495.1. Classification (GTDB taxonomy): domain Bacteria; phylum Bacteroidota; class Bacteroidia; order Bacteroidales; family P3; genus Colimorpha. Next base: position 4,308 of record JAFVWV010000100.1, read on the forward strand.
CACGCCGCCCACACCGTAGCCGTTCATCGTTTCCGAGAAGGCGCGGGTCTGTTTGTCGTCCATGTTCAATGGCACCCGCACCACCATCAGCTGGGCTATACGCTGTTCGAGGCTGAGGGTCTGCATGACAGAGTCGACCCAGTTGGTCTCAGGGTCGCGGAAGGTGAGTCCTCGTTTGCTGAAGTGCTGGGCCTGCGTATTGAGTGTCGACAGGACCATTATCGCCGCTATGGCGGCAGTGGCTATCCGTTTCATTGTTTCAGTTTTTTGTCAATTAAATCCACCTGGCGTCCGCGTGGGTTGCCTTCATAGTTGAGTACTACGTAGTCGGCGCGCATCATCATCTCTTCTGCCGGTATCTGGTTGGCGATGCGAGCCATTATGGCCTCGGTCGGAGCGTTGTCCCGTTGGGCCAGTCGGCGCAGGCGTTCGTCGAGGTCGAGGTATACGCACACTACGGCATCCATCATCCTGTCAAATCCATAGTCGTAGAGTATGGCGCTCTCGAAAAGGACGTATGGTTCGGCAGCGTGCTCGGCACAGAATCGGTCGAAGTCGGCCAGCACACGTGGATGTACCAATGCGTTGAGTCCTTGCAGTGCCTCCCGGTCTGCAAAGACAATATCGGCTATGCGTCGTTTGTCGGCAGTGCCGTCAGGGCGGATGACGTCATCGCCCAGTAGCTGTCGGACAGCCGTAAGGAAATCCTTTTCGTTATAATATGACGCCGCAACACTGTCGGCAACGAAACAACTGACGCCGTGCCGACGAAACTCCTCGGCCACGGTGCTTTTGCCGCAACCAATGCCACCGGTGATGCCTACTCGCTTCATCGTATGACTACGCATTGCACCTCGGCCGGTTCGAGCGAACGTGGCCGCAGGTAGGTAGGAAATTTGGTCAGGCGTGGGGTGAGCGGCCGATGAGCGACAACGTCGGCATAGTCTATCGTCACCTCGAACTCGGGCATGTGTTCCAAGTCTCTTTGTGCCACCCATACGTGCAGTGTCGCCACCTCGGGGTAGAGGTGTAGCTCCACGTCGTTATCGGCGTCGACAACCTGTATCGGCACTTTGTATTCGCGCTCTACGTATGTTTCCGTCGGCACGTAGACATCGACCTCTTTGACCGAGGGGTGCACATCGGCGTAGTTCTCCCATTCAGGCTGCAGCCGCAGGCGGTAGCTCCCCGATTCGGAGATGCCGTCTATGGTGGTGGCCTCGATGCGTAGCTCGTCGATTTTCTGCAGGTCAGAAGCAGGTCCATAGAGAATCACCTCGGCGGGCGATACCGACGGTTCTCCGTACAGGCCGTACTGTTCTGCGAATGCAAACTCGACGTCGTCGAGCAGCGGTCTGTATGTGCGCTGCGAGCGTTCAGCAAGTATCAGGCGCAAAGAGTCCTTGTCTGTGGAGGCATTGCGCAGGCCCATCAGTTGGTGTCGGGCTATCTCGCATATCTCGCTGCCTGCCACGGCTTGCCGTGTGCTCATGTCGACACGCAGGGTAGGGCGCTCGCTGCGAATGCTGTGCAGCAGGGCGTTGTATCCGTTGCATTCTATGCGGAGTGTCACTGCGGTGTCGGCTCGCACTACGGCATAGCGCAGTGTGTCGTAGCCGGTCATCTCCACACGCACGGGTAGCGTATATGAGTCCGTCTCGGTCATCGACACACCGAGCCATACAATGATTGTAAGTCCCAATATGATTAGGAACTGTTTCACTTTTTCTCCTCGGCCTTGGCTTCTGGGGCAGGCTGTATCATGTTCTTTTCAACGGTGAGAATGGTGCCGTTGGACACCTCGACTTCGACGGTGTGCTCGTCGACGGAGTGTACTTTGCCGTAGATGCCACCCGAGAAGATGACACGGTCGCCTTTCTTCAATTCGTTGCGGAACTTCTGTTCTTCTTTTTCTTTCTTGCGCTGCGGGCGCAGCATCAGAATCCACATCACCACGAGGATGAGGATCATCCATATCCACATGCTACTGCCGCCCTGTCCTTGTGCGGTCTGGAGTAAAATCATATTTGTCATAATTGTTGTTGTTTTTTTTTGATTGTTTTATCTGCCTACCTGGGCTTTGATGCGCAGGCGTGTATGCGATGGCTGTGCGTTGCTTATGACGGTGACTTCTTGCAGCTGCTGGCCGCTTTTGCCGGCGCTCTTGAATGTGACGGTGATGTAGCCTTCGCCGCCGGGGGCGATGCGGCCGCGCGGGTAGTCGGCCACGGTGCATCCGCAGGTGGCCGAGGTGGAACTGATGACGAGGTCGGCGCTGCCGGTGTTGCGGAAGTGGAAGCTGTAGCTTATGCTTTCGCCTGCCGAGAGGCGTCCGAAGTCGTGGACATCGCTGTCGAAGGTTATGACGGGCATCTTTTCGTCTCCGTTATAGCCTTGTGCCGACATGGGGTTGTGTATCAAGTCCACGTCGGCGTCGTTGGATGTTTTTTTGTGGCAGGCGGTAGCCGTGATGGCCAGTGCTGCCAGAACTATGATGGTCAGTTTTTTCATCATTCTTCGTTGGTGTTTGACAATGATGGGTCGGTGAGCAGCCCGCGTCCGCTCTTTTTTATTCGACCTTTTGAGCGCAGTTCGAGCACCAGTTTGTCGAGTATGCCGTTGATGAACAGTTTGCTGCGGTCGGTGCTGAATTCTTTGCTCAGTTCTATGTATTCGTCCACGGTCACCTTTTCTGGTATCGAGGGGCAGCAGGTGAATTCGGCCACGGCCATATTGATGAGCAGTATGTCCATTTGTGCCACGCGGTCGAACTCCCATCCCTGCAGGTGGCTTTTGATCATGGACTCGGCCTCGTCGCGGCATGCCAGGCTCTCGTCGAGCAGCTGCCGGGCGAACTCCATGTCGGCTTCGTCTTTCTCCACGCGCTTGTCGTACATCAGCGGCCACTGCATGGCCTCGTCGAAGGAGTCTTCGTTGAGGGTTTTCAGCATCATGAAATTGTACTGGGCTATCTGTTCGAAGTCGTCTTCCCAGAGCAGGCTGCGTTCGGCCATTGCCGCCACCAGGGCTTCACGGTTCATCAGGTAGCGGAAGAGGTTGATGGCGAGGTCTTTCTCCTGTTCCCAGTCTGTATCGGGGTGCGACAGGTAGTCGCAGTAGGTCTTGGTGCGCCGGAAGTCGATGAAGGCTTCGCGCACGAGGTCTTCGTGTGTGTCCCAGCATCCGCCCCATTTTTCGGTGTCCTGTTTCAGTTCGAAGTTGTCGGCCATGCGGCGCAGGAACTCGTTGCGCAGAAATTTGGTGTTGGGCGTTTTTTCTTCGGCGCTGGGGCGGAATTTCTTCCGGCCTTCTTCGATTACCTTGGCTCCGACCTCGAGCATGCGTGGCATCAGGGCTGCCTGCAGCACGCCCAGCTCGTTGAGTCGGCCGATGTTGTATTCGAATTCGCGCTTTGCCGTGGCGCGGTCTTTGTCCTCGATGCGGCAGGAATAGAGCATCTGCAGCACTTTGCTGCGCAGGTAGTGTCGGCTTAGCATACTATGTTGATGATTTTCTTTGGTACGAAGATTACTTTCTTGGGTTCGCCGTTGAGCCATTTGCCCGCTTCGGGTGCGGCCTTGACGGCGTCGAGCACTCCGGCTTGGTCGATGTCGGCAGGCAGTTCGAGCATGAAGCGCATCTTGCCGTTGAACTGGACCGGGTATTTCACCGTGTCTTCGACCAGCATCTGCGGGTCGTATTCGGGCCACGGTGCGTCGCAAATGGTGGTGTCGTGTCCCATGCGGTGCCAGAGTTCTTCGGCTATGTGTGGTGCAAAGGGGGCGATGAGCACTGTCAGCGGTTCGAGCACTTCGCGGCCCACTCCGTCGCCGAGGTCGGTCAGCTGATTGCAGCAGATCATGAATGTCGACACCGAGGTGTTGAACGAGAAGCGCTCTATGTCGTCGGTGATTTTCTTGATGGTCTGGTGCAGCACCTTGAGGGCGGCTTTTGACGAGGTCTGGTTGTCGATGTTGGAGTCGTACAGTTTCCAGATTTTTTTCAGGAAGCGGTGCACGCCTTCGATGCCGTTGGTGTCCCAAGGTTTGGCTTGCTCCACCGGGCCGAGGAACATCTCGTAGAGGCGGAGTGTGTCTGCGCCGTAGCGTGCCACAAGGTCGTCGGGGTTCTGTACGTTGAACATGCTTTTGCTCATCTTCTCCACTTCCCATCCGCAGATGTAGCGGCCGTCTTCGAGCTCGAAGCGTGCGTCGGCGAATTCGGGCCGCCAGGCGCGGAAGCGCTCGATGTCGAGCACGTCGCTCGCCACTATGTTGATGTCGACGTGTATGGGCGTCACCTCGTCCATGTCTTTGATGAGGCCTTTCGAGATGTAGAGGTTGTTGTCGGCCTTGCTGCGGTAGACGAAGTTGCTGCGGCCCTGTATCATGCCCTGGTTGATGAGTTTCTGGAATGGCTCTTCTTTGACTGCCATGCCGAGGTCGAAGAGGAATTTGTTCCAGAAGCGGGCGTAGATGAGGTGTCCGGTGCCGTGTTCGGCGCCGCCGACGTAGAGGTCGACGTTCTGCCAGTAGCCGACGGCTTTTGCCGAGAAGTATTCGTTGTCGTTGCGGGGGTCCATGTAGCGCAGGTAGTAGCCGCTGCTGCCGGCGAAGCCGGGCATGGTGCTCAGCTCGAGTGGGAAGACTGTCGCGTTGTCGATTTTCGAGTTCTCGACCACGCAGCGCTGCCGCTCGTCCCAGGCCCATCGTGTGGCGTGGCCCAGCGGGGGCTCGCCGGTGGCGGTGGGTTTGAACTCCTTCACGTCGGGCAGCTCCAGCGGCAGGCACTCCTCAGGTACGGGGCAGGGCATGTTGCCCTTGTAGTATATCGGGAAGGGCTCGCCCCAGTAGCGCTGGCGGCTGAAGATGGCGTCGCGCAGGCGGAAGTTGACTGTGCGGTGGCCGATGCCCATCTCTTCTATTTTGTCGATGACGGCACGCATGGCCTCTTTGACCTTCATGCCGGTGACGAAGCCGCTGTTGACCGAGTAGCCGGTCTTGGCGTCCATGCTTTCGGTCCAGGTGGCGGGGTCGCTGGTGACATCCTTCTCCAACGAAACCACCTGGCGTATCGGCAGGTTGAAGTGGCGCGCGAAGGCGAAGTCGCGGCTGTCGTGGGCGGGCACTGCCATGATGGCGCCGGTGCCGTAGCCGGCCAGCACATAGTCGCTGACCCAGATGGGGATGCGCTCGTTGGTGAGTGGGTTGACGGCGAAGGCGCCGGTGAAGACGCCGGAGACCTTCTTCACCTCGGCCTGGCGCTCGCGCTCGCTGCGGTTTTTGGCCCAGGTGACGTATTCCTCGACCTCGGCTTTGTGTTCGGGTGTGGTTATTTCGCTTATGAGTTCATGTTCGGGGCAAAGGACCATGAAGGTGACGCCGAAGATGGTGTCGGGGCGGGTGGTGAATATCTCGAATTTCAATTGAGAATTGAGAATTGAGAATTGAGAATTATCGCCTGCGTCAGCCGAATTCTCAATTCTCAATTCTCCATTCTCCATTTCCAAAGGGAACCACACGGCGGCGCCCTCGCTGCGGCCTATCCAGTTGCGCTGTATCTCTTTCAGAGAGTCGGTCCAGTCCACCTGCTCCAGCCCGTCGACCAGCCGCTGGGCGTAGGCCGAGATGCGGAGGCTCCATTGGCGCATGAGCTTGCGCTCGACGGGGTAGCCGCCGCGCACGGAGAGTCCGCCCACCACCTCGTCGTTTGCCAGCACGGTGCCCAGCTCGGCGCACCAGTTGACGTAGGTGTCGGCCAGGTAGGCCAGGCGGTAGTTCATCAGCACCTGCTGGCGGCGGTTCTCGTCGTAGGTGTTCCATTCCTCGGCCGTGAAGGCGAGTTCTTCGGTGCATGCCGCGTCGAGGCCCTCGGTGCCCTGCTTGGCAAAACGGGCTTCGAGCTGCGCTATGGGCATCGCCTTGCCGGCGCCGTTGTCGTAGTAGTGCTTGAAGAGCTGCAGGAAGGTCCATTGCGTCCACTTGTAGTATTTCGGGTCGCAGGTGCGCACCTCGCGGTCCCAGTCGAACGAGAAGCCTATCTTGTCCAGCTGTTCGCGGTAGCGGGCTATGTTCTGCTCCGTGGTGATGGCGGGATGCTGCCCTGTCTGTATGGCATACTGCTCGGCGGGCAGGCCGTAGGCGTCGTAGCCCATGGGGTGCAGCACGTTGTAGCCGTGCAGCCGCTTGTAGCGCGCATAGATGTCGCTGGCTATATATCCCAGCGGGTGACCCACATGGAGTCCGGCTCCCGAAGGGTAGGGGAACATGTCGAGAACATAATAGTGAGGGCGGTCGCCCGCGTCGCCCGTGCGGTACACATGGTGCTCTCGCCAGTATTCCTGCCATCGGGGTTCGATTTCGCTGAAGTTGTAGTCCATTATATATTAATATTTTATCTGCAGCCCTTCTCGGTGAGGGCGACTGCAAAGATACAACTTTTTTCTGATTTGTCACAGAAAATGTTCGCCTGCATATAAAAAAAGTCGTTCGCCGCTCCTTCCACCCCCCATTAACATGTTGTTGCGATAAATGCCGTTTTGTATTAAAAACAGTTAAAAATTAACTAAATTTAACGCTCATTTTTCGATTATCCCCCTTTTTTGGTACCTCGTTGTACGCTATATGTACAGTACTTGTACAGTATATGTACGTTTATAAAGCGTACAAGTACTGTACAAATACTGTACAAGTACTGTACAACGGGCGAAGGGGAC
>JAFVWV010000101.1 GCA_017501495.1 Bacteroidales bacterium
AGACTGGCTATACGTCAGCGTCTTCGGCGGCGACGAGAAAGAAGGTCTCGGCATGGACACCGAAGCCTACGACTTCTGGAAGGCCCACATCAGCGAAGACCGCATACTGCGCGGCTCGAAAAAAGACAACTTCTGGGAGATGGGAGACCAAGGCCCCTGCGGTCCCTGCTCGGAGATACACGTCGACATCCGCCCGGCCGAAGAGAAAGCCAAAGTGCCCGGGAAGGACCTCGTCAACAAAGACAACCCGCAGGTGATTGAGATATGGAACCTTGTGTTCATGCAGTTCAACCGCAAGGCCGACGGCAGCCTTGAGCCGCTGGCAGCCAAGCACATCGACACCGGCATGGGCTTCGAGCGCCTCTGCATGGTCATGCAGGGCAAACGCTCCAACTACGACACCGACGTCTTCCAGCCCCTCATCCAGGAGATAGCCCGCAAATGCGGCAAAGTCTACGGCCAGAACGAGGATGCCGACATCGCCATGCGAGTCTGCGCCGACCACCTGCGCGCCGTCAGCTTCTCCATCGCCGACGGCCAGCTGCCGTCCAACGTCAAGGCCGGCTACGTCATACGCCGCATCCTGCGCCGCGCCGTACGCTACGGCTACACCTTCCTCGGTTTCACCGAACCCTTCCTGAACACCCTCGTCCCCACCCTCGTCGGCCAGCTCGGACACCAGTTCCCCGAACTGCAGAAGCAGCAGGAACTCATACAGCGCATCATCCTCGAAGAGGAGCAGGCCTTCCTCCGCACCCTCGCCGGCGGCATCAAACGCTTCGAAGAATACGCCGCCAAATGCGGCAACAAGGTTGTCGACGGCGACTTCGCCTTCGAACTCTTCGACACCTACGGCTTCCCTGTAGACCTCACACAGCTGCTTGCCTCAGAGAAAGGCATGACGGTGGACATGGAAGGCTTCCAGCGCGGTCTGGCGGCACAGAAAGAGCGCAGCCGCGGCGCCGCCAAGGTCGAAAACGACGACTGGCAGGAGATACTCCCCGGCGTCGAACAGGAATTCATCGGCTACGACAACCTCGAAGCCGACGTGCGCATCGCACGCTACCGCCACGTGAAAGCCAAAGACAAAGAATTCTACCAGCTGGTCTTCGACCGCACACCCTTCTACGGCGAAAGCGGCGGCCAGGCCGGCGATACCGGCAGTCTGGCATGTTGCAGTCAGGTATGTTGCGGTGAGGTATGTTGCAACACTGTTGCAACACACACTAACACTGTTGCAACACACACTACAAACACACCACACACCACACGCATCATAGACACCAAGAAAGAAAACGGCCTCACCGTACACATCGTAGAGCAGCTGCCCGACGACCTGACCGCCACCTACCACGCCAGCGTCGATGCCGACAAGCGCCAGGCCACTGCCTGCAACCACAGCGCCACCCACCTCATGCACCACGCCCTGCGTCAGGTGCTCGGCGACCACGTCGAACAGAAAGGCTCCAGCGTCGACAGCGAGCGTCTGCGCTTCGACTTCAGCCACTTCGCCAAGATGAGCCACGAGGAGATTCGCGACGTCGAGCGCCGCGTCAACGAGATGATACGCCAATGCCTGCCCCTCGAAGAACACCGCGCCATGCCCATAGCCGAAGCCCAGAAGCTCGGCGCCATGGCACTCTTCGGCGAGAAGTACGGCGACAAAGTGCGCGTCGTGAAATACGGTCCGAGCATTGAATTCTGCGGCGGCACCCACGTACAGAACACCGGCATGATAGGCTCATTCCGCATCGTAGGCGAAAGCGCCATAGCCGCCGGCATGCGCCGCATCGAGGCCGTCACCGCCAAGGCCGCCACCGACTACGCCGACCACCAGCAGGAGCAGCTCGCGGCCATAGCCGAAAGCCTCAAAGGCGGCAAAGACCCCGTGGCAGCCATACAGAAGCTGCAGGACGACAACGCCGCGCTGAGAGCCGAAATCGAAGCCCTCAAAAAAGAAAAAGCCACCGGCATGGCCCGCGACATAGCCACCCGACTCGACGCCGACCCCGTGCTGGTGCAACGGATGGACACCGACGTCAACACACTGAAAGACGCCGTCATGGCCCTGCGCGCCGAACGCCCCCAAATGGCCGTGGTGCTGGGCAGCGTCGTGGCGGGCAAGCCCGCACTGCTCATCGTGCTCGGCCAGAGCCGCGTCGACGCAGGCCTCAACGCAGGCCAGATGGTGCGCACCCTCGGCAAGGAAATACAAGGCGGCGGCGGCGGACAGCCCCACTTCGCCACGGCAGGCGGCAAAAACCCCGACGGTCTCGACAAGGCACTCAACCTCGCCAAAGAAATGATTGGCAATAAATAAGTATATATCAACCACAAAAAGCAAAACACTATGGACCTACAGACCATCACAAGCCTGATGCTTTCAAGCGACTACAAAGACCGCATGAAAGCCGAGTATTACCATCTGCAGAACCGCAAAGACAACCTCGAAGCGGTGATCAAACTTTGGGACAGCGGCAAGCTGCCCTTCACACCCGACTGCCCGCGCAGCATATACGACCTGCAGCTGCGCTCGATGAAAGACTACATGGCCATCCTCGAAGCCCGTGCCAAGATTGAGAAGATAGCCCTGTAAAAAAAACATGGACAACACCAAGAGAGAGAACTTCGGATCGAAGCTCGGCATCATCATGGCCACGGCCGGCTCGGCCCTTGGCCTGGGCAACATATACCGCTTCCCTTGCGAGGCCGGTGCCAACGGCGGTGCCGCATTCCTGATTGTCTACCTGGCCATCGCACTGTTGATCGGCACACCACTGATGATGGCCGAATTCATCATCGGCCGCCGCTCGCGCTCCAACCCCATCGGGGCGTTCCGCAAGCTTGACAAGACTTCGGCCGAAGGCGGAAAGGCGAGGAAATCGCCGTTCACCCTGGTTGGCTACCTCGGCGTGCTGAGCGCGTTTCTCATCCTGGCGTTCTACACCACCGTGGCGGGCTGGACACTGGGCTACCTCGGCAAATCCATTGCCGGCCACTTCGGCGGACAGGACCTCGCCGGCATACAGCAGCAGTTCAGCGACTTCACCAGCCACCCGTGGCTACCGCTGGTGTGCCAAGGCGCCTTCCTACTGCTCACGGCAGTGGTGGTGATGCGCGGCGTGAAGGACGGCATCGAGCGCTGGAGCAAGATTTTGATGCCGCTGCTGCTGGTAATCATGGTGGTGCTCTGCATCAAATCGCTGACCCTCAGCGGTGCCAACGAAGGCCTGCGCTTCTTCCTCAAGCCCGATTTCTCGAAGATCGACGCCGGTGTGCTCATCTCGGCCCTCGGCCAGTGTTTCTTCTCTCTATCTATCGGCATGGGTGCACTTATCACCTACGGTTCGTATATCGACAAGAACGACAATATGCTCTCGTCGGCGGTTAGCGTGACGCTGGCTGACACGCTGGTGGCTGTGCTGGCCGGCATCGTCATCTTCCCGGCGGCGTTCAGCTTCGGCATACAGCCCGAGGCCGGTGCCTCGCTGGCCTTCACCACCCTGCCCATGGTGTTCCAACAGATGACGGGGGGCTATTTCTTCTGTCTCATCTTCTTCCTGCTGCTGGTCATAGCCACACTGACTTCGACCATCTCGCTGCTCGAAGTGATTGTGGCTGCCCTGAGCGAGGAGCTGCACCTCTCGCGCACACGCGCTGCCATCATCGGCACCGTTGGCACAGCCATCATCGGCGTGCTGGCCACACTGAGCTTCCGTCCCGGAAGCCCACTGCACATCGGCGGCACCACGGTGTTCGACCTGCTCGACCACGCCACGGCCATGTACCTCATGCCAATCGGCGGACTGCTGATTGTGCTCTTCGTGGGCTGGCGCATGAAACGCGCCGACGTGATGGACGAGATGACAAACGGAAAGTGGAAAGAGAACAGTGGAAAGATGAAAGAAGGATGCACCACTGCTGCACCCAGACGACACTCCACTTTCCACTCTCAACTCTCCACTCTCATCTACCTCATCATCCGCTACCTGGCGCCGGTGGCCATAGCCATCATCTTCATCAGCCAGCTGCTGAAGTGACAGCGGCAAAGGTTTTGACCGACATTTTGTCAGTCGACATGCGGTTCGACTGACGATTTGGCTGTTTCAACATTATTTTGGCAACGGAATGTCATTTTGGCACACCAATTGTTAAAATTATCGTATCTTTGCACCGAAATTTTAACAATTCAAGATGAACAAAAAGACAATCCTACTCACTGGTCTACTGCTACTTGCCACATTCGTGCAAGCGCAGCAGCCCTTGACAATAAACGAATGTCGCGAGCGGGCGCTACAAAACAACCGCGGTCTGAAGCAGGCCGAGCTGAAGCACGAGGAGACCGACGCCCTGGAGAAGATGGCCCTGATGCAGATGTTGCCAAAGGTGAGCGCCAACGGCGGGTATATGTGGATGGAGAAGAGCGTCAACCTGCTGAGCGAAGACCAGAAGAACCGCCTCAACACCATGGGTTCCAGCCTCGAGGCCGACATCAACGCCTCGCTGCACGAGCAGCTGAGCGGTGTGCCACTGGTAGGCGACGCCCTGGCCGAACGCCTGAGCAACGTGGTGAGCGGCACCGGCATCGGCGACCGCATCAACGGCATAGGCAACGAGATAGTGCAGGGCCTCGAAACCGACACCCGCAACATGGGCTTCGGCGTGGTCACCCTGACACAACCTATATATATGGGCGGCAAACTGGTGGCGGCCTACCGTACGGCACGCCTGATGGACGAGCTGAACGGCATCGGCTACGACAAGGAACGCGAGGCCACGCTGGTGGCCGTCGACGAGGCCTACTGGCAGGTGGTCAGCGTACAGCACAAGCAGCGGCTGGCCGAGCAGTATGCGGCTTTGCTCGACACACTGGAGCGCAACGTGGAGCTGGCCGTCGAAGCCGAGGTGGCCACCAAAGGCGACCTGGCCAAGGTGCGTGTGAAGCGCAACGAAGCCCAAATGTCGCTGACCAAGGCCAACAACGGACTGCGCTTGAGCAAGATGCTGCTGGCGCAGCGCTGCGGCATGCCGCTCGACACCGTATTCGAAGTCAGCGACGAATTCGCCAACCTGAGCACTACAAACGATCAGACACTCACGCAATCAAGCATTCAAGCAATCGGACAACCAGACATGCAGGACGTCTACGCCCGCCGCGCCGAGATGCGCATGCTGCGCATAGGCGACAGCATAGCCCGCGAGGGTGTGCGCATTGCGGCCAGCACACTGAAGCCCAACGTGGCGTTCACCGGCGGCTACCTCTTCAGCAACCCCAACGTCTTCGACGGCTTCAGCAACAGCTGGGGCGGCACATGGATGGCCGGCGTGGCGGTCAACGTGCCGCTGGTGCATCCGGGCGGCATCTTTGCCGTCAAAGCCGCCAAAGCCAAGCAGAAAGAAGCCCAATACAAACGCATGGAGGCCGAAGAACTGATAGAGCTGCAAGTCAACAAACTCAGCTGTGAACTTGAGTTAGCCTACAAGCGCCTGGACGAGGCCGAGAGCAATATCGACATGGCCAACAAGAACCTCGAGTTGGCTGACGAGAGCTTCAAGGCAGGCCTCTGCAACAGCAGCGACGTCATGGCTGCCCAGACAGCCTGGATGCAGGCCAGGAGCGAAGCCATCGACGCCCATATCGACATCGAGATGAACAAAGTCTACCTGAAACAGGCGCTGGGAAAGTAGTGGTGGGCAGTGGTCAGTAGTTAAGTAGTCAAGCCAAATGTGCCTCCGACGGAATTGTCTTGAACTCCTTGAACTCCCTGAACTCCTTGAACTACCCGAATCTTAAACTTTAAACCTTAAACTTTAAACCATATATGAAAGAGACAAACAAATCGCTTCTGGCCGGACTGGCCGTCGTCATAGTTACCGTTGGTGTGGTGATGCTTGTCGGCCTGCTGGCCATACATCCCGAAAAAGAGATAATCAGCGGCGAAGTCGATGCGGCCGATCTGCGCGAGCAGGCTTTCGCGTGCGGGGGCGTCGAGCCGGTCCCAGAACGCGAGGACGTGGGACTGGCCGGCGTCGGCGAGAATCTTGCGGGCTTCTTCGAGGGATGGCATGGCTGTGGATTCCGA
>JAFVWV010000102.1 GCA_017501495.1 Bacteroidales bacterium
GGGCGATGGGTTTACTATCACCCGGATGGCAGCGTGCAGACGGAGTGCACCTTTGCGGGCGGCGTGGAGGAAGGCCCCTACAAGGTCTTCCGTGAAGGCGGCATACCCTACTACATAGGCCAGTACACCCATGGCCGGCGCACCGGCAGATGGGAGGTGTACGACGAAGATGGCAACCTGGTGACGACGAAAGAATACGGAGAGTGACGAAGATAGACCTCGGACTGGAACTCTACCGCACGGTAGGCCGCTGCGCCGACACGCTTGGTGTGGACGCCTACGCGGTGGGCGGTGTGGTGCGCGACCACTTCCTCGGGCGCCCCTGCACAGACATCGACATCGTATGCGTGAGGAGAAATTCCAATTTCCAAAATCGAAATTCAAATGTGGAAATCGGAAAGCCGCCATCGATAGGCATCGAGCTGGCCAAGATGGCATCGGAGGCCCTCGGTGGGAGCAAGGTGGCGGTGTTCAAGAATTTCGGCACCGCATCGTTCAAGGTGGAGGAGCTGGAGCTGGAGTTCGTAGGCGCGCGGCGCGAGAGCTACAGCCACGATAGCCGCAACCCCATCGTGGAGGACGGGACTCTTGAGGACGACCAGAAGCGGCGCGACTTCACAGTGAACGCGCTGGCCATCTGCCTGAACGCCGACCGCTACGGGGAACTGATGGACCCCTTCGGGGGCATAGGCGACATGAACGATGGCATACTGCGCACACCGTTGGACCCGGACATCACCTTCAGCGACGACCCGCTGCGGATGATGCGGGCGGTGCGGTTCGCAAGCCAGCTGGGTTTCCGCATCGCGGACGACACCTTCGAGGCCATCGGCCGCAACGCACACCGGATAGAGATAGTCAGCGCCGAACGCACGACGGCGGAACTGAACAAGATAATGCTTTCGGCGCATCCCACACTGGGGCTGAAACTGATGCAGAAGTGCGGCCTGATGGAGCTGATACTGCCTGAAATCAGCGCGCTGGCGGGGGTGGAGACGATGGAGGGCCGCGGACACAAAGACATCTTCTTCCACACGATGCAGGTGCTGGACAATTTAGTGGAAAGTGAAAAGAGGAAAGCGGAAAGAGTGGAATGCGTTAGTGCGTTATCGCGTGAATGCGTCAGTGCCGACGCGCCAAACACCAACGCAATAACGCAATCACCAAACTTTCAACTTTCAACTCTCAACTCTCAACTTTATCTCCGCTGGGCGGCGCTGCTGCACGATGTGGGCAAGCCCGGCGTGAAACGCTACGACCCGAAACAGGGATGGACATTCCACGGGCACGAGGCGCGTGGCGCGCACATGGTGAAGCGTATTTTCAAACGCCTGCGGCTGCCGTTGGGGGCAGAGGAGCGCTACGTGGAGAAGCTGGTGATGCTGCACATGCGTCCGATAGTGCTGGCGGAAGATGTGGTGACAGACAGCGCGGTGCGGCGCCTGCTCTTCGAGGCGGGCGAGGACATCGACGACCTGATGATGCTCTGCAACGCCGACATCACGACGCGCAACGAGGAGAAGCAGCGCAAGCACCGGAAGAATTTCGAGCTGGTGAAACGCAAGCTTGTCGAGTTGGAGGAGCGCGACCGCATACGCAACTTCCAGCCGCCGGTGAGCGGGCAGGATATCATGGAGACTTTCGGCATAGGCCCCTGCCGCGAAATCGGCACGATAAAAGACGCGATAAAGGACGCGATACTGGACGGAAAGATAGCGAACGAGAGGGAGGCGACTTGGGGTATGATGCTGGAGCTGGGGCGCTCGCTCGGACTGACGGCAAAAGGCGAGGTGTAATTTTTTTTTTGCCATATTGTTTTTTTTGTGTATCTTTGCACCGTTTTAATAAACCACCACTATCATGAACAGAGTTGTTGTTGGATTTGACTTTTCATCGGGTTCGGCGAATGCCGTCGACCTGGCTATTGACATTGCAAACCGCTGGCAGAGCGACATACGTCTGGTCTACGTGAAGGAGAAGAACGAGAACGAGGCTCCTATCCGCGCCGAAATCGAGCAGCGCAACGCAGCGGTAGAGCCACTGCTGAAAGGAATAAAGCTGGAATACGTGCTGCGCGAAGGATCGCCGGCCGAGCAGCTGGCAAAGCAGGCGGAAGAGGACAATGCGGCCCTGCTGATAGTGGGCACGCACGGCATGAGCGGACTGAAGACGAACATGCTTGGCCGCAACAGTTACCGGACGATAGAGCTCTCGCCGGTGCCGGTGCTGATTGTGCGCGAAGACTTCAACTTCAACAAGGCACTTGAAACAATCGTTGTGCCGATAGACAGCAGCGACGACACACGCCAGAAGGCTTCAAAAGCGGCCCTCTTTGCTCGCACTTTCGGTTCGACGATACACCTTCTGGGCCTCTACACCTCGACAACGGAGGATATACGCCGCATAGTGAAGAACTATGTGGGCATGGTGCAGCGCGTGTTTGACAAGGACAACATCAAATACATCACGAAATTCATCGATGTCGAGAAGAACGTCACGACGACGACACTCGACTATGCGGCGGAGGTGCAGGCCGACATGATAGCCATCATGACGGAGCAGGAGAAAAATCTGAGCAGCCTGCTGCTTGGCAACTACGCACAGCAGATGATAAACCAGAGCACGGTGCCGGTGCTGACGGTGCGGCCGACACGCGTGGTGGCCGACACGGCTAATTATTGACAAGGCTTAAAGTTTAGTGTATAGAGAGACATGACGGATTGTGCAAAGCATAGGATGAGAAGTGTGCTTGTTTGTGCAGGCATTATTGCCGCATGGCAACTCTCGCCGTCGGAGGCGAGTGCACAAGTGAGGGTGGTGGGCGACGAGGCCGTCGGCCAGATGGTGGAGAAGCATGTGGAGCTTTCGTCGAAGGTGAAGACGATACCGGGCTACCGAGTGCAGATAGCATCCTTCTCGGGCGCAAGCTCGAAAACCCTCGCCTTCGACATGCGCGACCGCTTCCTGACCGACTACCCGACGACGACGGCCTACATCGTGTTCGACGAGCCCAACTTCAAGGTGAAGGTCGGCGACTTCCGTACACGCCTCGAAGCCTACGCCTTCCTGCAAGAAATCAAAGAATTCTACAAAGGATATATTGTCAAAGACAATATCTACCCCGAACCGCCGGAGCAGATAGAATTCGCTCCCGACGACGAATCGTCGGGAGACGAATGATTTATTTCAGCGAATGTTTGAGTATCTGGTTGTAGCCACTGAAGGAGCGGTGGCTGCCATCGGTGAAGTGGAAGGTGATGCCGGTAACGCGCATGTATTTGATGCGGCCGCGGTCGTTCCAGAATAGTTCATCGAAGAGGTATTGCGCTGGCGAACCCGGGTGTATGGGGCCCATGCAGCGCACGGTGCGCACGGTGCGCTGGAATTTGTCGGCCTGCACCTGGCCCCGGTCGTTGTAGGGGGTCACCGTCAGTTCTATCTTGCTGATGGTTTTGTCGTAGCAGTTATAGAGATTGAGTTCTATGCCGAACATGTAGTCGCTTCGGGCGGGTTTGATGTTCATGATGAAAATCTCGTCGCGGTTCATACGTTCCTTGGCGCGTTCGACTTCGGCCTGCATCTGTTCGTTGGCGACGGAGAGGGAGTCGCGCTGAAGGACGAGGACGAGACTGTCGGCATGACGCTCGGCCCAGTCGCTTATTGATGAAAGCGAGTCGAGTTCGCGCTGAAGGTCGGCACGACGGTCGGCGGCGTTCTGACGCAACTGCTCTTTGTTGCGCTCATAGACAAGCTGGTCGGCATCGGTGGCAAAAGCGCCCCATTCGGCGAGGCGCTCGAGGGCGTGAAGCGAGAGCTGCTGCGGCTGGTGGGTGTTAGTCATAACCGTGAAGGTGACGGGCCATTGCTCGGATGGTTGAAACGAATAGTCGAGCCACCGGATGACACTGTAGCGGCCGTAACGGTCGTCGAGGGTGTCGACTTCGAGCAGGCCGGAAAGGGCAGTCATGTCGACATGGCTCCACTGCAGGAGCTGTACAAAGCGCTGTTGCCAATAGGAACAGGATACGAGATGCGGGAGCATTTTGACGGCCACATCTTCAGGCAGGCGGAAATCGACACCGGCGGCGCACTGGAAACGGATATAGTCGCGTCCCCAGCTTTTGTAGGGTCCGGAGATGTGGTAAACCGTGTTGTAGAGAGGCCGCATACCTGCAGCAGACTCCAACTCGGCCTTCAGCGCGGCGGGCGGCTCGATGAAGTAGGCATCTTGAAGGCAGGCGTCTTGCAGCCGGTCGATATTCCACGGCTGCTGGGCATTGAGGGCTGCGCCCAGCGCAGACAGTGCAATCAGTATGAGTGGTTTTTTCATTGTCGAATTTATAAAAACTGCCATTTAGTGGGCCTGCAGCCAGTTCTCGCCGACATCGATGCCGACGTCTATGGTCAGGCCTTCGAGCGGCAGTGCATTCTGCATCTCGTAGAGCACAATGTCACGCACTTCGGCTTCTTCAGGACGATAGAGGTCGAAAACGAGTTCGTCGTGCACCTGCAGAATCATCTTGGTGCGGAGATGCCGCTCGGTCAGACGGCGATGAATGTTGACCATGGCAAGCTTGATCATGTCGGCCGAGGTGCCCTGAATCGGCATATTGACGGCATTGCGTTCGGCGAAAGAGCGGGCTGCTGCATTACGGCTGTTTATGTCGGTCAGGTAGCGGCGGCGGCCAAGCAGGGTGCGGGCGTAGCCATGCTGGCGGGCAAAGGCTATGCTCTGGTCGATGAAAAGCCGTATATCGGGATATTGGGTGAAATATTCGTCGATGAGTGCAGCGGCTTCTTTGCGTGGGATGCCGAGCTGCTCGCTCAAGCCAAAGGCCGAAATACCGTAGACGATGCCGAAATTGACACTCTTGGCATTGCGGCGCTGCTCCTTGCTGACCTCCTCGACAGGCAGGTGGTATATCTTGGCGGCTGTGGCGGCATGGATGTCGAAGCCATTGTTGAAGGCTTCGAGCATGTGCCGGTCTTTGGCCAGCGACGCAATGATGCGCAGCTCTATCTGCGAGTAGTCGGCAGCCAGCAGCAGATAGTCGGCATCGCGAGCGACAAAGGCACGACGGATTTCACGACCACGCTCGGTGCGTATGGATATGTTCTGCAGATTGGGATTGCTCGAAGAGAGACGTCCGGTGGCGGTGACGGTCTGGTTGTAAACGGTGTGCAGACGACCGGTAGTGCGGTTTATCAGCTTCGGGAACGAGTCGAGATATGTGCCGACGAGCTTGCTGAGCGAACGCCAATCGAGGATAAGGGGTATTATCGGGTGGCGGTCGGCCAATTTGTTCAGTATGTCTTCGGCGGTGCTGTATTGCTTGGTGGCGGTGCGCGGCGGTTTGTCAGTAACCTTCAACTCCTCGTATAGCACCTCGCCAAGTTGGCGCGGCGAACCGATGTTGAACTGGTGCCCGGCAAAGTCGTATATCTGCTTCTCAATGGCATCACGTTCGGCTGAAAGCTGTCCGGCATACTGCTGCAAAGCATCGACATCAATACGCACACCTTCGCGTTCCATATCGACGAGTACATCGACCAACGGCAGCTCTATGTCGGTGTAGAGGTGCATCAGGTCGGCATCGCGCAGACGAGAAGTCATCAATGCATAGAGCTGCCAAAGAGCCGCAGCTTGCGACTGTGCATCTTCGGGCACAAATCCGAGCATACCTGAACAGATGTAGTCCATCGTGTGGCGCATCTCGGCATCGAGCAGATAGTGAGCCAACTGTACATCGAATACATTGCCTACAATATCGCATTCGAGTTCAGCCATTATATACTTGAGGCCTTTAAGGTCATAGCAGAGTTTGGTGGAGGAGCTGTCTTGCATAACAGCACGGAAGGCCGGCAAGTCGATTTCAGAGACTTTGGCGGTCCACACAGTATCGGCATTGGAAGCCAAAACTATGTCTGGTCCAGAAACGACGACAGCAATACCCTTTCCGGCGAGTCCGTGCAGCACAGCGGAGGTCAGCGCGGCATGCTCCACCTTCGGCGCATCGGCGGTGGTGGCGGCAAGGTCAAACAGTGTCGGGCCTTCAGCCGTCTTGTGGATTGTTGTCTTGGCTTCGGGTTTAGCCGGAATGGTGGAAGGAGCAGACATTTTATTCCACTTCATAGCCATTTCGGGGTCGCTGACAGAAAGGTCGGTGAAAACCCGACGGGCGAACTGGCGAAACTCCAGTTCGTCGCACACCGAACGCAACAGCTCATAGTCGGGCTGTTCGAGACGTAGAGCATCCTCGTCGAAGGCAATCGGTGCATCGAGACGTATCGTAGCCAGCTGCTTGGAAAAGAGGGCATCCTGCGAGTGTTCCCGTACCATCTCGCGCAAACGCTCGTTCTTTATCTCATCGACCCGGGCCACCATCTCTTCTATACTGCCGAATTGGTCTATAAGCTTTTTGGCGGTCTTCTCTCCCACTCCGCGTATGCCAGGTATATTGTCGACCGCATCGCCCCAGAGACCGAGCAAGTCTATCACTTGCTTTGTGTCGCTGACATCGAAACGTTCGCACACTTCCTTGACACCCATCACGGAGTCGGGGGTCTTGCCGCGTCCGTAACGATACATGTGTACCACAGGTGTCACCAACTGCGCGAAATCCTTGTCGGGAGTAGCCATCACCACCTCGTCGAACCCGGCCAGCTCGGCCGCATGGCTGAGGGTGCCGATAATGTCGTCGGCCTCATAACCCTCGCATGTAAGTTGAGGGATGCGGAATGCCTCTATGATGCGGCATATCCACGGCATATTGCTCTCTATTTCCTCTGGCATCGGGTCGCGATGGGCCTTGTATTCGGCATACATCTCATGCCGAAACGTGGGCTTCGGCAAATCGAAGGCTACACCGATATGAGAGGGCCGCTGAGAGCGCAGAATGTCGTAAAGCCCCATAGTGAACCCCAGGGCTGCCGAGGTGTTGAGCCCCTTGGAGTTGATACGTGGCGAATTGCTCATGGCATAGTAGCCACGATAGACGGCTGCCATGCCGTCAATCAGCAGTAGTTTTTTCATTATTTCAACGGGTTGGCATTGAGCTCGTCGTATACCTGGCGATTACGAAGTATGTTGCACGCCAGATAAACGGCCGAACGCATA
>JAFVWV010000103.1 GCA_017501495.1 Bacteroidales bacterium
ACGATACATCAACGATATATCAACGATATTTCAACGATTGCAATCGTTGAAATATCGTTGATATATCGTTGATGTATCGTTGATATGCACTACCGGTACGGGGGAAAACAGCACGAAAATAGCTGTTTTTAACATATTTTTAACTTAAAAACACCCTCTGCGGCTCCCTGAAAGCCCCCTCGGACCGCAGCGGAACCACCTTCGGCGGCGGACGGATTTATCATTTTCACCATCCACTCACCGGACATGGCGAGCACCGAAAAACATGTGGTCACTCGACGCCTTCGAGCGACATGAGGGTATGGACAGGGGCAAGGGGTTCGAGGAGTGCGCGGCCGCCGAGGGCGGGCAGTTCGACGAGGAAGAGGAACTGGCAGACGCATACGGGATGGCCGTCGACGATCTGAGCGTTGAGGGCGTTGGCGATGCCGATGGCAGTGCCGCCGGTGGCCAGGAGGTCGTCGAGGAGTGTGAGTTCGATGGTGCCGTCGGGGGCGCAAGGGCACGCGGCAAGGTCGCTGCGGCGGAAGAAGACTTCGTCGCTGCCATACTCTTTTTCGATTTCGACCTTCACGAGGTCGCCATCGGCGAAGGGCAGCTTGCCCTTCTTGCGGATGGGCACGATGGTCTGCACCCGGCTGCCGGTGGCGAGGAGCGGTGCGGCAAAGAGGAAGCCGCGGGCTTCGACGGTGGCCACGTTGGGCGCGGCGCAGAGGCGGTCGAGCTCGGCAACGGCGCCCTGGAAGGCCGCCTTGTCCTGCAGGAACGGCAGCACATCGATGAAATCGATTCCCGCCTTCGGGAAATCGGGATAGTGTTTGATGACAGATTCGAACATGGTTGGCATTGTTTTCTTGTTGGCATAGCCGCCAAGCGGCTGCATTTTTTGTGGATTCTACATCGCCCAGACGAGGAGGCCTGCGCAAACGACGATGCCGCTGACGAGGAGGTCGATGAGGCAATAGCCCATGATATCTTTGGCGCTGAGGCGGGCGATGGCGAGGGCCGGGAGGGCCCAGAAAGGCTGGATGAGGTTGGTCCAGGCGTCGCCCCAGGCGATGGCGATGCCCGTGAGGCCGGGGTCGACGCCGAGGTCGGCACCGGCGGTGAACATGATGGGAGCCTGGATGGCCCAATGGCCGCCGCCGCTGGGCACAAAGAGGTTGAGCAGCGCGGCGCAGAGGAAGGTGAGCAGCGGATAGGTCACCGGGTTGCTGATGCGGATGCAGCCGTCGGCGAGCACGGTGCCCATGCTGATGCCGCTGGCGCCGACTCCGGTGATGATGCCCATGATGCCGGCATAGAACGGGAACTGCAGTATGATGCCGCTGGCGCCCGAAGCGGCCTTGCCGAAGGCGCGGACGTAGGCCAGGGGGGTGCCGTGGAGCATCAGGCCCAGGGCAAGGAAAATCATGATGACCGAGCCGAGGTCGAACGAACCGCCTCCGAAGCCGAGGTGCAGCACGAGGTAGGTCGCCAGGAGCAGGGCTGGAAGCCAAGCCAGCAGGCGGCTGTGTTCGAGGCGCTGGGCGGGTGTCTTGTCATAGTGCTGGTCAGTACCGGCGGCCGCGTCGTCGTCGAGCAGCGAAGGGTCGACCGTGACGGCGCCCTGCTTGGGGTGCATGAGGCTGTTGGCCACGGTGATGCCGACGATGACGAGGAGCACCATGACGAGGTTGTGCGGGTCGAGGATAGTCTGCGCCACGGGTACCGGCGCGGTGAGTGCACCGTTGGTGGCCTGGGCAAGCGATTCGCCGGGGGTGGCCATGGTCAAGGGAATGGAGCCGGAGAGGCCTGCATGCCAGACGACGAAGCCGCTGTAGGCCGAGGCTATGAGCAGGCGGTAGTCGACGCCGCGCATTTGACGCGCAATCTCTTTGGCGAAGACCACGCCGACGATGAGGCCGAAGCCCCAGTTGAGCCAGCAGGCCAAAGCCGAGACGACGGTGACCAGGGCGATGGCGGCGGCCGGCGACTTGGGCAGGCGGGCCAGGGCGGTCACCACGCGCTTGACGGCGGGGGCCGACGCGAGGGTGGAACCGCATACAAGCACGAGGGCCATCTGCATGGCGAAAGCGAGCAGGTTCCACACTCCCCCACCCCAGTGCTCGACGACCTCGAGCGGGGTCTGGTGGCAGATGGGCATGGCCAGCACCGCAGCCACAAAGGTGAGCAGGATGGCGAAGACGAACGGTTCGGGCAGCCAGCGCTGCACCAAGCGTACACAGAATTTAATCATCGGTGTCAGAAGTTCATAATCCAGCGGATGAGCTCAGGGATGTCGGTATTCTCGTGGATGCCGGAGAAATACTCGGCGCCGGGGCCATAGGCGAAGACAGGCACCATGCAGCCGGTGTGGCTGCCCCAGTGGAAGCGGGGGGTATTGAGGCCCTTTTCGATATCGCCGTCGGGCAGGGTGAGACCGCCGGTCTCATGGTCGGCAGTGACCACGACGAGGGTCGACCCGTTGCTCTCGGCAAAGTCGAGCACGGCATTGAGCAGCAGCTCGAAGTCGGCCAGCTCGGCGCGCAGATAGGCCGAGTCGTTGTTGTGGCAGGCCCAGTCGATCTGCGAGCCCTCGATAAGCATGGCGAAGCCTTTGGGGTTGCGGCCCAGAAGGTCTATAGCCTTGAGGGAGCAATGGCGCAGCATGTCGCCGCGGGCGGGGGCCGTCAGCGGGTCGCCGTCGTAGAGCAGGCCTACGAGCTTGTCGCCCCGATAGGCGTCGACCGAGTCGATGGTGCGCACCACGGTGTAGCCACGCTTGGCCAGCGTGTCGAGCGGGGCGAGGCCGTCCTTGCGGTTCGAGGGCAGAAAGTTGCTGTAGCCGCCACCGATCATCACGCTGTGGGCGCATTGCGCCATCTGGAGGCTCAGCGTATCGAACATCTTGCGGTAGGGCACGTGGCCGTAGCTCGAAGCCGGGGTGGCGTCGAGGACGCTGCTGGTGACGACAAAGCCGGTGCTCATGCCGGCATCGACGGCGTCGTCGAAGATGGTGCGGTAGCGCTCGGCTTCCGGGCCCCAGTTGACGTGGTAGTTGTCAACCTTCTTGCCTGTGGTCAGGGCGGTGCCGCCGGCCGACGAGTCGGTGCGATAGTGGTTGCGCGAATAAGTGCGCGAAAAACCGCTGAACGGGAAGCGCAGGAAAGCGCTGTTGTTCTCGCGCTCGGCCACGACCGAGGCATAGACCTGCGGCACGCCCATGCCGTCGCCCACGATGAGTATGACGTTGTCGGGGATGGCGGGTTCGTGGCTGGCCGCCAAGGCTTCGGCGCCCTCGGCGGCAGCCATAGCCTCGTCGGGAGTGTAGCTGATTTCCAACAAGTCGGCACATCCGCCAAGCATAAGCGAAGCTCCGACGGCAAGGGTCAGGAAGAAGCTGTTCTTTATCATAAGGCAAAGATTTGTTTTTATTTAATCAGTGGAAGTATTTCGTTTTCAAAAATGTCGCGCCGCACAATGCGGTAGTGCGGAGCGTAGGCGGCCTTGAAGGCTGCGCTGTGGCTCAGGACAAACCGCGGGTCGGGGGTCGTCATACCCTCGGCGCTGCGTATCACAGCCGACGTCAGCTGCTCTACCCCGACGGTGCCCCGGCTCACCAGCAGCAAGTTGACGCGCACGAAATTGCTGTCGCAAAGCGTGTATTCATAGTCGGGCATGCCGTTGCTGTCGGGCATCGAGCCAACCTCGTCGTTGATGTAGTGGGCACAGGCGGCACTGTCGGTCAACAGGTGGCCTGGACCGTAGAGGTCCTGAAAGACAAGTTTGTATAAATCCTGCGGCTCGGCAGCAGGATAACGGTCGGCATAGGCCATCAACGCGTCGGCGCAGGGCACACCGGCTTCGGATGCGGGCTGCGGCGGCTGACAAGCCACCAACAGCGCGGCGGCAAAGATGAAGGCAATGATACGGTTCATCGTTCGGTTCGTTTAACTATCAAAATACTGAATTCCCAAAGGAGATAAATCGGCACGCTGACCATGGCCAGCGTGAAGGGGTCGCCGGTGGGCGTGATGACGGCGCCCAGAATGAGAATGGCCACTATGGCGTGGCGGCGGTAGCGGCGCATGAACTGCGCTTTCAGCACTCCGATTCTGGCCAGCAGCCAGCACATGACCGGCAGCTCGAAGACCACCCCCATCATCAGGCTCATCACGCCAAGCACCGAGATGTAGCTGCTGAGGGTGATGGTGTTCTGCACGTCGGGGCTCACCTCGTAGCCGCCCAGGAAGCTGACGGTGATGGGGAAGATGACGAAGTAGTTGAGCGCCACACCGGCCAGAAAGAGCAGGTAGCCCACCGCCACGGCACGGACGGCCAGCCGCCGCTCGGTGCGGTAGAGGCCGGGGGCCACAAAGGCGAACATCTGGTAGATGACATAGGGCGAAACCACAATCAGGCCTGCCCACAACGCCACCCGCATGTGGATGAGCAGCTGCTGGGTGAGCTCTACGTTGATGAGCTGCATCCCGGCCGGTTTGGGAGCCAGCACCACGGCGAAGAGCTGCTCCTTGAAGCAGAAGCAGCCTACACCTGCCACAACCGCCGCCAGTAGCACATACCACAGGCGGCGGCGCAGTTCGTCAAGGTGTTCCCAGAAGGTCATCAGGCCTTGGCGGACGGGTCAGACTTGTCGGATTTGTCGGACACGTCGCTGTCGATGCCGTTCGCTCCACGATGGTCGCGGTCAGCGTCTTCAACGCCGTTCACACCGTCTTTGAAACTCTTGACGCCCTTGCCGAGCCCTTTCATCAGCTCGGGGATTTTCTTGCCGCCGAAGAGCAGAAGCACCACAACGGCGATGATGACTATTTCCCAACCTCTCATACCAGTGAGTCTTTAAGTTTGTTTGTGTAATCTTCTATCATGCGCATCTTGTCGGGGATGGCTATATGCTGCGGGCAGTGTGTGAGGCACTCGCCGCAGCCGATGCAGTGGTCGGCCTGGCGCAGGCGCTCGATGCTTTTGTCATACTGCGTCAGGAATGCCTTGCGTGCCCTGCGGAACTCGCGCTGCTCCACGGTGCCTTCGGTTACGATGGTTCCGTCGCCAAGGCTCTTGTTGTAGAACGAGAAGATGCCCGGTATGTCGAGCCCGTAGGGACACGGCATGCAGTATTGGCACGTGGTGCAGGGTATGACGGGGAAGTGGGCATACTCGTCGGCAATATGGGCCAGCAGCTGCATCTCGTCGTCGGCCAGCGGCTCCACGGGACAGTGGGTGCGCACGTTGTCTTCCACGTGCTCCATGTAGGTCATGCCGCTGAGCGAAGTCATGATACGCGGGAACATACCCAGGTAGCGGAACGCCCACGACGCAAGACTGCGGTTGGGCTCACGTTCTTTGAGGCGTTTGGCCAGCGGCTCGTTGAGCGTTGCCAGTCGGCCACCGAGCAGGGGTTCCATGATGACGATGGGTATCTCCTTCTTGTCAAGTTCTGTATACAGGTGTATGGCATTGACGTTCTCTTCCTCAATCTCGTGGGCATAGAGCCAGTCGACATAGTTCATCTGTATCTGCGCGAAGTCCCAATGGTACTTCTCATGCAGACCCACCACCATGTCGAATTCTTCCTGCACGCCGTGGAACGACCACCCAAGGTTGCGTATGCGTCCGGCCTCGCGCTCTTCGAGCAGGAAGTCGAGCACGCCGTTCTCCACGAAGCGCTTGTTGAAGTCACCCGGAGCGCCGAAACTGTGCAGCAGGTAATAGTCTATGTGGTCGACCTGCAACTTTTCGAAACTCTCCTTGTACATCTTAAGGCTGGCTTCGCGAGTCCATGTGCGGAAGTTGCTCATCTTGGTGGCGACAAGCCATTTGTCGCGCGGATGGCGTTTGAGGGCGATGCCCGTGGCCTCTTCCGACATGCCGCGCAGATAGACTGGGCTTGTGTCGAAGTAATTGACGCCATGCTCGATGGCAGCCATGATCTGCTTTTCGGCTGCGTCCATATCGATGCGGCCCAGCTTGCCGGGCAGGCGCATGCAGCCAAAGCCGAGGATGGAGAGGGGATTGCCGTATTTGTCCTTGCGATAGTTCATGATGCCTCCTGAAAGCGGATCAATGATGACGAATGTG
>JAFVWV010000104.1 GCA_017501495.1 Bacteroidales bacterium
GAAGGAAAAACAGCAGCAGGCCGCCGAACGACGCCAGCAACAGGCCCAGAAAAAGAAGGAAGGAGGCAAGAAATGAAGCGATATCTTTTGATGGCTTTGGCTTTCGCTCTGGCTTTTGCTTCCTGCGACGGTGAAAAGAAACTGACGCAATACACAGAGATATATCAAGAGGCGCCGTCAATGATATACATAGCGCCAATCAACGACCTCTCGTTGCGCCGCGCCGTCCGTTCCACAGAAGACTCGGTCTTCAACGCTTCCCTGAACAATGCGGCCAGATACATGTATCTCACTGCTGGAAAGCAGCTGACTTTCTGGGGCTATAATGTACCGGGACCATTGGCTTCGGCCCAGTTTGCCGCCACCGAAACCCGAACCGGTCGTCAGTTGCGCAACGACAATATCAATGACCTGCACACTGATTTCGGTATCGATGCCATTCTCTTCATAGACATACTTGGATGGAAACAGACCTCATGCTCATGGAGCGTAGAGGTGGAATATATGTTGCGTTCGACGCATAGCAACAGCGAGTTGCTGCACGCCCATGTCACGGCCACCAAGATGCTTCACACCGACAACAAGGGCGTTCCGATGCCGCTCAAGGAAGATCTCGAACTACAAGAGAGTGCCGACCTTGATGTGGAGACCGCGCAGCGGTGCCGTCTGGTAGAGATACTGAACAACTATGTTTTGAAAGACCTTCCTGCCGGCCATCGTGCGCGTCAGCGCAACGGCGAGCGCTACGACAAGCCGCACCCGGAATACTTCAGCCTGCGCATACATCGCGACGGCAGTGTTGAGATGTTGAAAAGCGAGGAATTATGAAAATCGAGGTATCACTGAGTCCGGCGCTATATCCCTATCGAACCATAAAAGAACACCACGCAACCGTGGCAGTGGACTTGCTGCGTGCCACAACCGCAGTATGTGCCGCATTTGAGGCTGGTTGCGATGCGGTGTTGCCGCTTGACACCCTCGATGGCATGGGGCGCTATCGCGAGGAAGGCTTCCTGCTTGCTGCCGAGCGCGGTGGGCGCAAGGTTGACATTCCGATGCCTGATGGCCGCATGGTCAAGGCTGACTACGGCAACTCGCCTACCGAATATCTGCGCAGCGACCTCAGCGGTGTGCGTCTGGCCTACAGCACCACTAATGGCACGATAAGCATCCTTTGTGGCGCCGATGCCGATTTGACTATGGCAGGCTCCTTTGCCAATATCTCGGCTTTGGCGGCAAGACTCAGGGCCGAACGGATGGATGCCGTGGTGCTTTGCTCTGGTTGGCAGAGCGACTTCTGCATCGAAGACACCTTGGTGGCCGGTGCATTGATTGAAACGCTTGCCGACGTTGCAGAACCCCATGGCGATGCTGCCATGATGGCTGCGGCACTGTGGCAGGATGCCAAGTGCGACCCATACGATTATTGCCTGCACCGCTGCTCGCACATTGCACGTCTGCACCGCCTCGGTGCCGACGACGATGTGCGCTTCGCCTTCCGCCGCGACACCTGCGCGGTGGTGCCGGTGCTCAGAAACGGACTGCTCACCCTATGAGACGACTGCTGCCGATAGCTATTGCCGTGCTGATGCCGTTGACGCATGCCGCAGCCCAGTGGGACACTGCTGGCCTGAGGCTGCACAGCCTCAGACCGGTCCCGGTGGCAACCGGCCTGGCATTGGTGGGCACGGGCGGACTTTTGACATTCAACCCCACGGCGCACGGACTGGCCGAGGGTGTGCGCGACGCCGTCGTTTCGGCTGACCTGCCCAAGCTCCATTTCGACGACTATATCCAGTATCTGCCCGCCGCGGCGCCGATTGCACTCAACCTCTGCGGCCTGAAAAGCCGTCACACCTTGGGCCGCATGGCCTTGCTCGAAGGCGGCAGCTATCTGCTCGGTGCAGGATGGCTATGGACGGGCAAGTACGGTTTTGCCGTCCTGCGCCCCGACAATTCAAAATACAACAGTTTTCCCAGTGGACACACGTTTTTCTCTTTCACCGGTGCCGAAATTTTGCGCCGCGAATATGGAGAGGATTATCCCTGGATAGCCGTTGCCGGTTATACTGTGGCCACTGTGGTGGCGCTGATGCGCATCTACAACAATCGGCATTGGACCGGCGATGTGCTGGCCGGTGCCGGACTGGGCATCCTCTCCGTATCCCTTGTCTACTGGGCCCTCGATTAGAACAATATATTCAAACAATCAAACATTCAATCGTAATATGAAACTCTTCAGCAACATCAAAGGCGATCTCTTCGGCGGCGTTACCGCCGGCATAGTCGCATTGCCCCTGGCCTTGGCCTTCGGCATACAGGCTTTCAGCGGTGTAGCCTCCCCCGACGCCGCCTCCATGGGCGCCTACGTGGGCCTCACCGGCGCCATGCTTCTCGGCTTCTTTGCCGCCCTCTTCGGCGGCACCCACAGCCAAATCTCCGGCCCCACGGGTCCCATGACCGTCATCACGGCCACCCTCGTCTCCGGCGCCTGGGCCTCGTCGGGCGGATGCATCTCCGAGGTGCTCATCTCCATGGCCCTGGCGGCCATATTCTGCGGCCTCTTCCAGATTCTCTTCGGCATCATCAAGATCGGCAAGTATGTACGCTACATCCCTTACCCTGTGCTCTCTGGCTTCATGAGCGGCATCGGCGTCATCATCATCCTGCAGCAGCTCTATCCGCTTGTGGGTCAGAGCGGCAGCGGCTCCATGATCGACCAGCTCGCCGGCCTGCCCGCGGCCTTCTCCCACACCTCCCTCACCGCGCTGCTCCTCGGCATCGGCACCGTGGCTATCATCTACCTCTTTCCCCTGCTCACCAAGAAGGTGCCTTCCACTCTGGTGGCTCTTATCGTGATGACGGTCGTCTCGCTGTTCATCAATATGGACGGAGTGGCCACCATCGGCGCCATCCCCTCGGGACTGCCCAAGCCCTTCTTCCTGCACGACCAGGTTTCTCTCTCTGGCATCAACTGGGGCACCGTTCTCGTTGCCGCCGTCATTCCCGGACTCACGCTGGCCGGCCTGGGTTCCATCGATACGTTGCTCACCTCCGTCGTGGCCGACAATATCACCAAAACCAAGCACAACTCCAACCGTGAACTGATAGGGCAGGGCATAGGCAACGCCGTCGCCGGCCTCTTCTGCGGACTTCCCGGTGCCGGCGCCACCATGCGCACCGTGGTCAACGTCAAGAGCGGCGGCCGCACCCAGCTCTCCGGCATGGTGCACGCCCTGCTGCTGCTGGCCATCATGCTTGGTCTCGGCTCTGTGGTCCAGTATGTTCCGCTGTCAGTCCTCGCCGGTATCCTTATCACCGTCGGGTGGGGTATCATCGATTTCAAAGGCTTCAAAGACCTGCCCAAGATACCGCGCGCCGACGCCGTGGTGCTTATTGTGGTCTTCCTCGTCACCGTCTTTGTCGACCTCCTCACCGCCGTCGGCATCGGTATGGTCATAGCCTGCGTGCTCTTCATGAAGCGCGCCTCCGACCTCGTCGAGGGCGGCTACAGCAGCCAGGAACTCACCAACTTCGACAAAGAGAGCCCCTGGGACGACGAGCACGGCATGCCCGACACCGTGGCACACAAAATCTATGTGCAGCGCTTGAACGGCCCCATCTTCTTCGGCACCATCAACAAGTTCAAAGATGTGATGCAGACTGTGCCCGAGAGCGCCAAAATCGTTATCATCCGTATGCGACTGGTGAGCTTTATGGACCAGAGCGGCCTCTATGCCATGGAGGAAGCCATCAAAGACCTGCAGGCCCGCGGCACCATGGTGCTGATGACCATCATACAGCCTCAGCCTATGTACATGCTCACCAAGATGAACCTCATTCCCGACATCGTGCCCGAAGAGCACACTTTCCCGACGTTTGAGGCATGTACCGATTTCCTGCGCAAGGAATTGAATGTAAAACAATAATAAAAAACAAACATAAACAATGGGAAGAGCATTTGAATACCGCAAAGC
>JAFVWV010000105.1 GCA_017501495.1 Bacteroidales bacterium
ATGACCTTCGGCTTCAGCCGCGACGACGTCAACGCCATCGTCAAGACCTACGTCGACGAGAAGATCATCCCGGCCGACCCGTTCAACAACTTCGACACCGAGTGTGTCGGCGAGCTGGTGAAGATAGGCATCGAGCGTGGCCGTGGCACCCGCGCCAACCTCAAGTGCGGCGTCTGCGGTGAGCACGGCGGCGACCCGACGGCTGCCGAGTTCTTCTACAAAGCCGGCATGAACTATGTCAGCTGCTCGCCGTTCCGCGTGCCTGTGGCCCGCCTCGCCGCCGCCCAGGCCGCCATCAAGGAAGCCAGAGAGAAATAAACAAAAAACCACCCGTCCCCTCTCCCCGAAAAGAGAGGGGAATGGGTGTTTGGCTAATAAATAATTTTGAAATATGACTATAAAAGTGTGTGTCGGCAGTTCATGCCACCTGAAAGGGTCATACGAAGTGATTGAGGCCTTCAAGGAGGTACTGAAGAAGTACGATGTGGAGGACCTTATAGAACTACAGGCAAGCTTCTGCCTCGGCCACTGTGCCTTGGGCGTTACCGTTGGATGCGAAGGCCTGGAGGCGGCCGAAAAAGGTCCGCAGGTTGAGGAGACCCCCGATGGCTTCATCCTGCACAGCGTCAACGCTGGCAATGTAGAGGAACTGTTTGCCAAAGAAATCTACCCGAAACTATTTCTAAACTAACACAACAACTAAATAAAAAATCATGTCCGAATATCTGGAATTCAAAACTGTACAATGTAAAGACTGCTATCGTTGCCTACGCGAATGCCCGGTGAAGGCCATCAACATCAAGGACCATCACGCGCAAATCATCGAGGAGCACTGCATCCTATGTGGCCATTGCACCAAGGTATGCCCCCAGCATGCCAAGATAGAGCATAGCGAGCTACCTGTGGTGCGCGAGTTGCTCAAGAGTGGTGCCCGTATGGCTGCTACGGTGGCGCC
Source organism: Bacteroidales bacterium (assembly GCA_017501495.1). Taxonomy (GTDB): domain Bacteria; phylum Bacteroidota; class Bacteroidia; order Bacteroidales; family P3; genus Colimorpha. The sequence continues at coordinate 956 of JAFVWV010000105.1, forward strand.
GTCGTTTATCAGCAGTCTTGTACAGGATGACTTCTCGGTATTACGCATAGCGCTTGCCAAATTAGGTTTTGCCATAGCCGAAGAGACGGCCATCGGCGCACAAGCCGTCACCGAAGAGTACAAACGAGTGCTGGCCAAAGGCGAAATGCGCAACTTTATCACGTCGGCTTGTCCGGCAGCCTGTCGCCTGATACAGATGTACTATCCCAAAGCTCTGCCCTATCTGGCCCCTGTCGACTCGCCCATGGTGGCGCACGCCAAAATGTTGCGCCGCAACGACCCAAACCTGAAGATTGTTTTCATCGGCCCCTGCATAGCCAAGAAGCGCGAGGCCGACGAACATGCTATAGACGCCGTGATTACCTTCGATGAGCTGCTGCAGCTATTTGAAGAAAACGGCATAGACCTGAATACTATAAACAAACTTACGGTAGGCGACGAGTGCGACATCGCCAACCGCGCGAAAGCCTATCCTGTAACGCAGGGCATTATACGCTCGTTCGACGCTTTGCCGGAAGGCTACCGATACATGACAGTGGACGGCGTGGACCGTATTGCCGATGTGTTGGAAAACATTGAGTCTATGGACCACGTGTTCATAGAGATGAACGTGTGTCCCGGTGGCTGCATCAACGGACCTTGCTCTATTGCACACGATGGCGGTATGATTAAGGCTGAGGCAGATATCGACCGCTATGTGGAACACGAGTTGGCTACACGCAAACATCTGCCTGCGGCCGACGCAGGGGTGTCGTTGGCTTACGCCCATCCGCGCCTGCGTGCCAAGAGTCGTCCCGCCAGCGACAAAGAGATTGAGGATGTGCTGCGCCGTACCGGCAAATTCACCAAGGCCGACGAACTTGATTGTGGTGCCTGCGGCTATCGCACCTGCCGCGAAAAAGCCTGGGCAGTGGTGAACGGCTATGCCGACATCGACATATGCCTGCCCTACATGCGCAAGCGCGCTGAGAGTCTGGCTGTTGACATCGTGCGTAACTCGCCCGAGGGCGTGATGATTGTCGACCCCGACATGAACATAGTGGACATCAACGCATCGGCCATGAAGATGCTGGGCCTCACCGGCACTCCCGAAAGTGTGGTAGGCCGTCCTGTTTCGGAAAGTTTCCAGCCTATAGACTTCTACAACGCTTACTCGAAGAAACAACGCGTGGAGAATCCGCGTCTGCACATCAATGCCACCGACCGGTATCTGAGCCTGACAGTAAGCCTGCTAAGTGAGCAGAACCTGCTATTTGGCCTGATGAAGGATATTTCCGAGATGGTGAACTACGACAAGAAGTTGGAAAAGGTGAGGATGGATACCATTGCCACCACCGACGACCTCATCATGAAACAGATGCGTGTGGCACAGGAGATAGCCTCGCTACTTGGTGAGACTACAGCCGAGACCAAGGTGGCGCTGCTGAAGTTGAAGAAAACCCTCTCAGACGGCGAGGGTGATCTTGGGGTGGACGGACGTCCGAAAGATTGGAAAACGGCAAAGGTAAGTGACAAGTGATTGGTGAATAGTGAAAGGTGAAATATGAAAAAACTCTGTGTAGAATACGGATACACTTCGCTGAACCACTATGGCGAGGAACTCTGCGGGGACAACGTGGAGTTGACCTCGGATGGTGAGTGGACGACGTTGGTGCTTGCCGACGGACTTGGGAGCGGAGTGAAAGCCAACATACTATCCACGCTCACGAGCAAGATACTTTGCACAATGGTGGCCGGCGGTGCCGATATAGAGGATTGTGTCGGTACCATCATCCAGACGCTACCTGTATGCAAAGAGCGTGGCGTTGCCTACAGCACTTTCTCTGTCATACACGTTAACAATGAGGGTAGGGGACACCTATTTGAGTTCGACAACCCTGAGGCTATCTGGTACCATCACGGTCATACTTGCGATTTTCCTCGTGAGGAAATGAACGTTTACGACAAGCGCGTGTTTGTTACTGAACTTGAACTTGATGAGGGAGACATGGTCTTCGTGATGAGTGACGGCACTATACATGCCGGCATCGGACAGATGCTGAACTTCGGATGGCAGCGCAAGGAAATAATGGAACACCTCGACCACAACATCGACGCCCACATGTCGGCCCGAGCCGCGGCCTGTCTTCTTGCTTCGGCATGCAATGACCTATATCTTGACAAGCCGGGCGACGACACTACGGTGGCTGCTATTCGCATACGTCCTCGTACAATGGTGCACATCATGGTTGGTCCGCCTGTAGACAAGGAAAAAGACGAGGAATATGTCCATCGGTTCATGATGGACGCCGACAAACGCATAGTATGCGGCGGCACTACCTCACAGGTGGTGGCTCGTTGTATCGGTCGACAGTTGAAGACCAGCTTCGACTTTCCTGACAAAGATGTACCTCCCATAGGATTCATTGACGGCATCGATCTTGTCACAGAGGGTGTTATCACGCTGCGACGCCTATTGTCGCTATCAGAGAAATACGTTTCAGCGAAAGACCTTACACCAAAGACATATGCCAAGAAAGATGGCGGTTCGCTGCTGGCAAACATCATCTTCGAGGAAGCCACGCACGTGGCGTTCTTTGTCGGACAGAATGTCAACGCTGCCCATCAGGGACTTGATATTGATATAACCATGAAACTCAAACTCGTCGAGCGTTTGGCCACCAACCTTAGCAAGATGGGTAAAAATGTAACCGTGAACTACGATTGATTATGGAGCAGAAACTATTTGACACTAACGTACAATGGATTAAATATAAGGTACTCAAGGAGGTTATCCGTCGTGCCTACGAAGGAGGTCTCTACGAGGCTTATTTGGAAATACCGAAGCTCATCAGCCCCGGTCCTAAATCGGAACTTAACTGCTGTATATACAAAGAACGCGCCATTGTCCAGGAGCGAATCCACATGGCCATGGGCGGCAATAAGGAAAATCCCAACCCTGTTCAGGTGATGGAAATTGCTTGCGACGAATGTCCCGCAGCCGGTATGCTTGTCACCGAGGCGTGCAGAGGCTGCATGATGCATTCCTGCAAGGAGGTTTGCCCCAAGGGTGCCATCACTATTGTCAACCACCGATGCCATATCGATAAAGAGAAGTGCATTGAGTGTGGCAAATGTGCTGCAGCCTGTCCCTACAGTGCCATCATTGCCCAGAAACGCCCTTGTATCAAGAGTTGCAAGCCCAAGGCTCTCAGTATCCGTCAGGAAGACGACAAGGCTGTCATCGACAACGACAAATGCATTTCCTGCGGTGCTTGTGTGGTTAGTTGCCCCTTCGGCGCTATAACCGACCGTTCATTAGTGCTCGACATCATAGATATGCTGAAACAGTCGGAAAACAATTCCAAATATCGCGTCTATGCAGTAATTGCTCCTGCAATTGTCGGACAATGCCGTTTCGGCCGTATAGAGCAGGTGGTCACGGCCATCAAGCGCCTCGGTTTCCATCAGGTCGTGGAAGCTGCCCTCGGTGCCGACATCATCCTCTATACTGAAGCTCGTGAGTTCCAACATAAGGCCTCTGAAAGCGACAATCCCGTGATGACCACAAGCTGCTGCCCAGCCTTTGTAAGGTTTATTGAGACTAACTTCCCAGAGCTCAAAGATGCTATTTCCACCTCGCCGTCGCCTATGATTACAACTGCTCGTCTTATAAAGCGTAGCGACCCCACCGCTAAAGTTGTCTTTATAGGTCCTTGCGCCGCCAAGAAATTCGAGTATACGCTCGAGAAGACCCAGGGAATGATTGATTGTGTGATGAGCTTTGAAGAGTTGCAGGCATTCCTCGACGCACGTGGAATCGACACAACGCAATGTGAGGACACCCACCTGGACAATGCTTCCTTCTATGGACGTATCTTCGCAAAGAGCGGCGGTATAGCCCAAGGTGTGGTCCATGTGGCCGAAAAGCTGGGGCTGGAAGGGGTGAACCCCTGCGTTATGAACGGAATAGACCAGTGCCGTCAGCATTTAGCCCTGTTGCGAGCCAAGAAAGAGACCGCCAACTTTTTCGAAGGTATGGCCTGCGACGGTGGATGCGTCGGCGGTCCTTTGAGTATCACCCGCTCGCCGAAAAACGTCTTCGACGTGGACAAGTATGGCAACTCTGCTGCAGAAAAGGACATCGATGGATCGGTCAATTTGTACAAGATGACAATGAAAGGTGAATAGAGAATAATCAGTGAAATCAACAATAAAAAAATAATATGAACGAGAAAATCAGAAAAGACCTTGAAGCACTGGGTATCACCGGTGTGAAGGATATTCATTACAACCCCTCCTACGAGGAACTTTTCAAAATGGAAATGGACCCGAGCCTGACCGGCTACGACAAAGGTCAGCTGACAGAACTCGGCGCCGTCAATGTGATGACCGGCATCTACACAGGTCGCTCGCCAAAGGACAAATACATCGTGATGGACGAGAACTCAAAGAACACCGTCTGGTGGACTTCCGACGAGTACAAGAACGACAACCACCCGATGAGCGAAGCCGTGTGGGCACAGATGAAAGAACTGGCCCGCAAGGAGCTGTGCGACAAGGAGCTTTTTGTTGTCGATGCATTCTGCGGCGCCAACAAAGACACGCGCATTGCCGTCCGCTTCATCATGGAAGTGGCCTGGCAGGCCCACTTTGTGCGCAATATGTTCATCAAACCCACCGACGATGAACTGAAGACCTTCGAACCGAGCTTCACCGTCTACACCGCCAGCAAGGCCAAGGTTGAGAACTACAAAGAGCTGGGACTCAACAGCGAGACCTGCGTGGCATTCAACGTCAGCAGCCGCGAGCAGGTAATCCTTAATACATGGTACGGCGGCGAGATGAAGAAAGGTATGTTCTCGATGATGAACTACTATCTGCCGCTGCGCGGCATCGCCGCCATGCACTGCTCGGCCAACACCGACATGCAGGGCAAGCACACCGCCATCTTCTTCGGTCTGAGCGGCACCGGCAAGACCACCCTCAGCACCGACCCCAAACGTCTGCTGATCGGCGACGACGAGCACGGCTGGGACGACAACGGCGTGTTCGACTTCGAGGGTGGCTGCTACGCTAAGGTTATCAACCTGGATCCCGAGTCCGAGCCCGACATCTACAACGCCATCCGCCGCAACGCTCTGCTCGAAAACGTGACCGTCGACGCCACCGGCAAGATCGACTTCGCCGACAAGAGCGTCACCGAAAACACCCGCGTGAGCTACCCGATAGACCACATCGAGAAAATCGTCCAGCCTGTGCACGGCAAGAGTGCCGGTCCGGCTGCCGACAACGTCATCTTCCTCAGTGCCGACGCTTTCGGAGTGCTGCCCCCGGTGAGCATCCTCACCGCCGAACAGTGCAAGTACTATTTCCTCAGCGGCTTCACAGCCAAATTGGCCGGTACCGAGCGTGGCATCACCGAACCGACACCGACCTTCAGCGCTTGCTTCGGACAGGCTTTCCTCGAGCTGCATCCCACCAAGTATGCCGAGGAACTGGTGAAACGCATGGAGAAGAGCGGCGCCAAGGCCTATCTGGTCAACACCGGTTGGAACGGCACGGGCAAACGTATCAGCATTAAAGATACACGCGGCATCATCGACGCCATCCTTGACGGCTCTATCTTGAAAGCTGAAACCAAGAAAATTCCTTACTTCGATTTCGAAGTGCCGACAGCCCTGCCCGGTGTCGACCCGAAAATCCTCGACCCGCGCGACACTTATGCCGACGCCAAACAATGGGACGACAAAGCCCGCGACCTGGCCGACCGCTTCGTGAAGAACTTCGTCAAGTTCACCAACAACGAAGCAGGAAAAGCCTTGGTTGCAGCCGGTCCTAAAGTGAAATAAACAATATCAAAAAAATGAAAAGACTGCTCATAACGCTTCTCTTTGTGGGCATTGGATGCCTTGCTTGGGCCTACGACTTCAGCGTGCCCAAGCAGGGCTACTCCCTTTACTTCAAAATCCTCGACGCCACCGACAAAGAAGTGGCACTTGTGGCGCCGCAGGAAACAGGCAACTACCGCTGGATGGGCATCGCTCCGCCACAGGGAGTGGTGAATATTCCCGCCGAAGTGGAGCATGATGGTGTGGCTTACACTGTGGTGGCGCTCGGCGAACGTGCATTCTCGGGCTGCGCCGACCTGACTGGAGTCAACTTCCCGCCAACGCTGACCGAAATCGGTGCCTATGCCTTCTACCAGTGCCCGAACCTTCGTGGTATTATCACCATCGGAGAGAACATGGTCAATATCGGTCGTGGGGCTTTCTATGGATGCATGGGTATCACCGAGTTGAGGTTCAACGCAGTGGCCTGCGAGTCGATGGGCGGTTCGCGTAGCACGACGGCTTTCGGCAACTGCCGTTCGCTGACCAAAATCACCTTCGGTCCGCATGTGCGTATCATACCGGATTATGCATTCGTAGGCATGGATATGCTCCGATTCCAATGGAACCTGCCAGAAAGCCTTGAAACAATTGGAGAATACGCTTTTGCATATTGCTATTCGATCAGCGGCAAACTGGTGCTGCCGGAAGGGGTGAAGGTTGTGGGACCTTACGCTTTTGCGCAATGCCACTCGACATCGGGTATTGAAATTCCCGCTCGCATCGAACGAATAGACCAGCGTGCATTCTACCAATGCATCAACGTCAACCAAATCACCATCAAGTCCATTGTGCCGCCCAAAGCGGGATTAGAGATATTCAACGGCGTGCCGGCAGGTGCACCTCTCTATGTGCCGTGCATCAGCGTTGAGAGCTACAAGCAAGCCAAAGAGTGGGCATCGCGCACCAATATCCGCGCCACAGAGCCTTGCACACTTGAATTGTATGCCCGGGCTGAAGACCCCGCCAGCGGCACTGTTATCGGCAATGGAAGCTACCGCGTGGGCGATACCGCCACGCTGACAGCCGTATGCCGCGCAGGCTACGGTTTCTGGGGTTGGACTGACGGCAACACCGACAACCCCCGCCGAGTAAGGATTGTCGACACCACAAGCTTTGTGGCTGTGATGAAGCAAGCCGATGTAATCCACGAGGTGGAATACGTCCATGATACGACATACATGGAAGGCGTAGAAGTGGTGTACGAATACTATGAAATCAACGACGTGGCAGAGCCAATATCGTCGCAGGCCGAGGTGACATACGACAGCAAGAAACACCGTCTCGACGTGCCGGTTGACAAACGCGACTTGGTAGAAGTGGCTCTCTACAACGATGCCGGACAATGCATTATGACCGGCAAGCCCCGTCGCGGCCACATCAACATGCGCCGCTATCCCACAGGATATTATATTGTGCGCGTGTCGACCATCGAAGATGAGAAAGCTTTGAGATTTTTCCATATAAAATAAAGTAAACGTAAAAAGATATATGACAACAAACAATTTTGCCACTCGCCACAATGGTGTCTCCAATGATGCCGACGTGGAGAAAATGCTCCAGACCATCGGTGTGAAGTCGATGGATGAGTTGATTGAAAAGACTGTACCCGCCGCCATCCGCACAGGCAAACCCCTTGACCTCGAGGAAGGCATCAGCGAGTATGCTTTTCTGAATCGCTGCCGCGACTTGGCCAAGAAGAATAAACTCTACCGTTCTTATATCGGCATGGGTTATTACGGCGCCATCACTCCCGCCGTCATCATGCGCAATGTTTTTGAGAATGCCGGCTGGTACACCAGCTACACCCCAT
>JAFVWV010000013.1 GCA_017501495.1 Bacteroidales bacterium
CAAGAGTGGCCAGACCATCGCGAAAAAGAAGAAAAAGAAAGCGGCCCCGGCTCCGGAGAAACCGCTCACGATCGACCTGCCGTACAACTGCAACGACTGCCTCTTCGCCATCCCCCTCGAGCTCGACAAGCCCTATGGCCCAACCAGTTCGCCCATGGGTGGCGGCCGCATACAGGAGGTGGTGGCCGACAAGGCTCATCCCAACCTCTTCGAGCGTGAACACAACTCGGTGTGGTACAAAATCAAAGTGCCCTACAACGGCTACCTCGAAATCAGCATCGCCCAGCAGAACGTCTGGGACGACTACGATTTCCTGGTCTACAAGAATACTGGTTCTTACTTCAGCAACCAGGTGATGCTCAACAAGGTGATGCCGGTGGCCGTCAATCTGGCCGCTGTCGACAGCAACACCCTGGCTGCCGCCGCCCTGGCCGCACAGCAGCCCAAGAAGGCCGCTCCCAAGGGCTCTGCCACCACCGCCAAGGGTACTGCCACCACCGCCAAGAAAAGCACCGCCAAGGCCGACGACACGCCGGCTTTTGAGGCTCCGGCCGAGCTCAAACCCACCATCGGCATGACCTACGACGCCACAGCCAAGATGCTCACCAAGAAGCAGTATGGCGGCTTCATCAAGTCCATCCTCGTGCGCATGGGTGAAGAATATTACATTGTGCTCGACAACACCTCCGACCGCGGACAGGGCCACACCATCCAGGTCAGCATCCACGCCGATGCCTACGAGCCCCTTGTGCTCTTCTACGACCGCAAGGCCAAACGCTACGTCGACGTCGACCTCATGATTCTCGAGCGAGGCGACAGCGGCGAACGTCCCATCGTGCAAGACAAGACCTACCGCGGCCGCCGCATCAAGTTCGTACCCGACTTCCACTACACCCTCTACGCCAAGAAGGAAGGCTACTTCTCGGTCTACCGCGAGTTCAACCCGCGTAACCTCATGACGCAGGACACCGTGCAGATCTACTACATGGAGCGCACCGAGCGCGGCTCGTCGTTCCCCATCAAGAATGTCTATTTTGAAGACGGCGAGGCGGTCATCATACCCGGCTACGACACCGCCCTGCTCGACTATGTGGCCATGTTCCTCAACCATCCCGAAGTCACCTTCATGGTCAAGGGTTACGTGCAGAGCTACGGTGTCGACATCGAGTCCGACATGCTCCTCTCGCTCGAGCGGGCCAAGACCGTCAAGCAGTACTTCATCGACCACGGCATCGAGGCCGACCGCATCACCACGAGCGGCATGACCAAGAACGAAATCCGCCGCGCCGCCGCCGCCGCCCTCGACAAGGGCGAAGGCTTCAGCGGCATCCGCGTCGAACTGATAATCACCGGCAAGAAAGAATAAATGGTACGTGGGCGTCCCGCCTGCGAAAAAAAACGCTACATAATGAAACGTTTGACCCTGACGCTGCTTGCGCTTTGCGCGGCAGCGTTTTCCTTAAGTGCACAGACCGCCGACTGGCAGGCCGTGCAGCGCCTCGTCGACGAGGGCTCCTACAAGAGCGCCTACGCCAAGGCCGAGGCCGTGTACAACAACCACAAGGCTCCGAGCCGCCAGCGGCTTGCCGCAGCCTACTGGATGGCGCAGGCCGCCGCCTGCTATCAGGAGGACGCCTACGACAGCTCTGCGGCCCGCTACCGCGCCCTGCTGCCGCAGCTCGACCCCCTCGAACGGGCCCTCTGCCACGCCTTCCTCGGCGAGTACGACTCGGCACTGGTCTACAGCGATGTGCTGCAAGCCACTCCCGTGGAGAAGATAAAGCACTTCTGCGACGGCGGCAAGACCATGAACATGACCCCGACGGCCTACGATGTGGTGGTCACCATGATGCAGGAGCGTGGCGAGCTGACGCCCCGGCAGCGCGTGGAGTGGCAGCAACGGCTCTGCGACTTCCATGCTGCCGACCAGGACGACGGCCTGCGCATCTGGCACGACCGGCGGCTGCTCGACTTCATGGAGCAGGTGCCCAACCACAAGCCCGGCTTGGCTGTCTACCAGCAGTATATCAACAAATACCGCGGCACGAAGAGTCCGCAGGTAACCTCGCTCTATGAGGGTGCCGCCCGCCGTTGCCAGCGGCTGGGCAACCTGGTGCAGGCCGTGCGCTACTGTGACACCGCCGTCAGCCTCTTCCCCAAGAGCGAGTGGGGCGTGGAGTGTGCCAAACTGCGCAGCCAGATCACCGCGCCGCGCATCCGCCCTTCGCGTGCAGTGCGCTTCCTGGCCCCGCAGCGCGAGGAGCTGATGGGCGTGGAATACGCCAACCTCGACCGCCTGCACCTGCGCATTATCAAGGAACCGGCTGAATATATGAGCGACGAGCAGCTGGCCAAGCAGAAGGCGCTGCGAGAGTGGACCGTCGACGTGCCGCGGCCCGACGCCTACGGCGAGGCATCGGCGGCCTTCGCCATACCGGCCTTGCCGACTGGCAAGTACCGCCTGCTGGCCGCCCCCACCGCCAACTTCGCCAAGGGTATGGCCTACGCCGAGCTGCACGTCACCGACATCGCCCTGCGCTATACCGACGACGGGCGCGGCCTGGTGGTGGACCGCACCACGGGCGCCCCCGTGGTGGGGCAAAAGGTGCAGCTTGTGCAACCCAAGCAATACTATCCTAAACAGGACGAGCGGCTGCTGCAGACCGTCGTCACCGCTGCCGACGGCACCTACCGCTTCGACAGCATTCCGCCGCGATATAGTATCATCCGCATCGTTCGCGACGGCTATAACTTTGTGCAATCGGCCTACAGCCACAACCACACGGCAACCGACGGGCACATAACGCAGTTCCACCTGGTCAGCGACCGACCAGTCTACCGCCCGGGCGACACGGTACAGCTCGCTGTGCTGCTCTACCGCACCGACGGGCGCGAGGGCGAGCTGCTGGCTGCGGGCCATGCTTTTGACCTTGTTCTCTTTGACCCCAACGGGCAGCAGGTGCAGCAGCTCAAGCTCACCACCGACGACTTCGGCTCGGCCCACTGCGCCCTGCCGCTGCCCACCGACCGACTGGCGGGCCACTGGACGGTGCAGGTGAGCGACAGCACCGGCAGCGACATGCTCGGCCTGCGGGTCGAGGAGTACAAGCAGCCGCGCTTCATGGTGAGCCTCTCGACCGAGGGCGCTGCGCCGCAGTTCGGCCAGCCCTACGCCGTGCAGGGCATGGCGGCGGCCTACAGCGGCGTCAGCATCGGCGGCGCGCGGGTGCAGTACACCGTGACGCGGAGCCAGCGCGTGTGGCGTTGGGGGCCGAGCACGAGCATGAGCACCGTGGTGGCGCAGGGCGAGACCGAGGCGGCTGCCGACGGCACCTTCCGGGTGGTCTTCACCCCCGAACCCGACAGCAGTGTGGAGCTCTCCACCAAGCCCGTCTTCAATTATACGGTGCAGGTCACCGTCACCGACCTCAACGGCGAGAGCCACGACGCCGAGACCACTCTGCGCGTGGGCTACCAGCACCTGTTCGTGCGCCTGAATGATATTCTGTCCGACATGCGTGAGCTGCCGTCGGTGCAGGTGGAGCTGACCGACATCAACGGCACGCCGCAGCAGGGCAGGGTGGGGGTGAGCGTGGCGCGACTGCGCAAGCCTAATCCCATGCGGATGGCCCCTGCGGTGCTCACCAAAGGAATGATACAGACCATCGACAGTGCCGACTACCGCCGCCGCTTCCCGCAGTATATATATGATATGAGCGAGAACGACCGGAGCAAG
>JAFVWV010000106.1 GCA_017501495.1 Bacteroidales bacterium
CAATTTCCCGCCGCGCAAACTCAAAGGAGTGGAGAGTCAGGGCATGATACTCAGCGCCGAAGACAAGGACGGACGACTGGTGCTTCTGACACCAAGCGATATCGTAGCACCTGGCTGTTCTATCGGCTGAAATCCACCGATATAACTACAAAAAACGCCTCCATGAGTATGAAACCCATGGAGGCGTTTTGTACATAATACAATCAATCCTGCGAGGTTGAATCGGGGGGTGTCGGCAGACTGTTGCCCCGGTCGCCGAAAGCGCCAAGCTGACGAAGCAGATGCCAATAAATGAAGATAAACAAAGCCGCCATCATTATGTCGCCGATGCCCATGGCACCCTTGCCGATGAAAAGCAGGGGCACAAGAATAAGCATCAGACGTGAAAGGATGTAGCAATGCCACCCTGATGGGCGAAGATTCCACATGAGCACACCGGCCACTACCTCAAGCGCATAGAGAGCAGCAAGTGCCGCAAAAAAACCGCGCGGCCGCTCGAGCATCATCTGTATAGCCGTGTAGACCTCATCGGGTAGCATGCTGCGGTTGGCTGCATAGAATTCTACCAGCCAAGGCTGGCTGAATGCCACAAACAGATAACTGAGGCAAGAGATGCCAGCAAAGATGAATGTCAGCACCAAGAGGATGTTCAGAAGTGTCTTATTGTTCATAGCACAGCAGCCATTTGCTGTTGCAGTTTCATCGCTTCACGACCGGCAGCTTCGGCAAAGTCGGGCCCATTGGAAGCATAGATGATACCACGTGACGAATTGACTAACAGGCCACAGTCGTTGGTGAGACCGTAGCGGCACACCTCCTCAAGGCTTCCTCCCTGGGCGCCTACACCAGGCACCAACAAGAAGCTGCCCGGCACGATACGACGTACGTCGGTGAGCATCTCAGCCTTGGTGGCTCCGACGACATACATCATATTGTCTTCGTTGCCCCATTGTTTTGAGGTTTCAAGCACACGCTGGTATAGTGGTGTCCCGCTGCGGTCCTCTGTAAGCTGGAAGTCGAAAGCACCCTTGTTGGAAGTAAGGGCCAGAAGAATAACCCATTTGCCGTCGTATACAGTAAAAGGTTGCACCGAGTCGGCACCCATATATGGGGCCACAGTGATGGCGTCAAAGTTGAAGTCGCCTTTTGGATCAAGGAATGCACGGGCATAGCGTTCGCTGGTGTTGCCGATATCGCCGCGTTTGGCATCGGCGATGGTGAATACGGCCTTGCCAAGGCCATGGATATAATCCATTGTGAGTTTCAGCTGACGCAGACCGTCGATGCCGAGAGCTTCGTAGAAGGCCAGATTGGGCTTGTAGGCCACGCAGTGGTCGATAGTGGCGTCGATAATGGCGCGATTGAACAGAAAGACGCCGTCGTGGGCCGAACGCAAGTGTTCGGGCATTTTGGCAGGGTCGGTGTCGAGGCCGACACAAAGGAACGAGCGGCGCTCGCGAATGAGAGCAATAAGGTCTTGTTTGGTCATAATTATTCTTGTGTAAGGCGGTGAAACTTCTCTGTCAACTGACCGGCGGTAAGGTTGCCGATAGGGTCGTCGGCCACGATGCGGCCGTGGTTGATTATGATGGCACGGTTGCACATAGCTTCCACCTCCTGCATTATATGCGTCGAAAGGAGAATAACCTTCTCACGACCCGCATTGCGGATGACGCTACGCACAAATTCAAGCTGGTTCGGATCGAGGCCCGTGGTAGGCTCATCAAGGATAAGCACTTGCGGATCATGGATTAGAGCCTGCGCAAGGCCCACACGTTGACGGTAGCCTTTTGAAAGCTGGCCGATCTTCTTGTTGGCCTCGGGCACAAGCCCCGTAAGCTCTATCATCTCGTCGACCCTTTGTGCGGGCTTGGCCACTTTGCTCAAGCCAGCTGCAAAACGCAAATACTCGCGCACATACATGTCGAGATAGAGGGGATTGTGCTCCGGCAGATAGCCTATGGAGCGGCGCACAGCAAGGGTGTCATCGTAGATACTGTGTCCACATACGGTCACGTCGCCTTCTGTCGGTGGAATAAAGCAAGTTATTATCTTCATCAACGTCGACTTTCCGGCTCCATTTGGACCGAGCAGGCCGACGATTTCACCCTCGCCTATACGGAAAGACACATGGTCCAGGGCGCGTTGTTCGCCGAAGAGCTTGCTGACATCTTTTATCTCTATCATAAGTGGTCTTTTTTAGTGGTTCTCCATGGCTGCAGCCTGTTCAAGAGTGATACGCTCACCTTTATATACGGCGAAAACGAATGCATCTTTGAAAGGAGTGGAGCGTTTTATCTCGGAACAGCGACGTTGGGCGGCATCGAGATTGTTATAGTCGCCGGTAGTGTATATATACAGTTTGCCGGCATGAGCATAACGGAAGTCTTTTATTCCATGAAGACCTGGGTCTCCTGCTTTCATAACCTTGCTGGCCGAAAGGAATTGAATACGATAACTGACAACATTAGCCGATGCTGTGGGTTTTGTCTTTGAGGTCGTTTGGGCTTGTCGCTGAGTGGTCTCGGACGTAGGCTTGGTTGGGGTGGTTTGCTGGACTGCAGGTTCTTCGGCTTGCCGGACGGGTACTTTGAATAAGAAAGTCCATGCATCTTTGAATTTTGTGGCGCCATGCAGGTATTCACAGTAGGCAGACGCTTCTTTAAACGTAGCAAAACGTCCCGTAACGTAAGCCAGCAAGCGACCCTTTTGAATTATCTGAAAATCGCTGACGCCACCGAGCTCAGGCGCTCCCACAGCATAACGCTTGGTTGCCGTGAGAAATTGAACGGTATAATACTGACTGGCGTCTGTGTCTACCGTGTTTATGGGAGCTGTCAATGTCTCTCGTTGGAGAGTGGGCTTGGGGTCTTTATGTAACGGTGCATTTTTCTGCAACTCCTGGATAGATTCCGCTTGGGGCTCTTCTTTGACAGGTTCCGGTTTGGGCTCTTGTTTTGGCAACTCGATAGTGGGTGTTGGTTTCTCTTGCGGCGTGACAGCCTGTTCATGTTTAGGTTCAGGCTTGATAGACTCAGGTTTAGATTCTGACACGATGGACTCTTGCTTCACCGTCACAGATGGCTCATCTTTTACCGGCTGTGCCTGTTGCTCTGCCTTTGTTTCGGCCATGGGTTCTTCTTCTGCTTTGACCACAACCGGTTCTGGCTTTGGTAGAGGTGTTGCATCGATTTCTTTTTCCGCGCCTTCAATCTTGTAGCCTGGGATATTGAATACTGGGTTGGCTGGCTTGTTGGTGCCTTCCTCGGTAGCTTTATAGTGCATAAAGGCGTTGAAGAGACATATGGCTATCTTTGCCTGACCTTCGTCGCTGAGCATAAAGGCCTCCTCTGTAGGATTACTAATAAAGCCTATCTCGGTCAGTACGGATGGGCATGTGGTTTTGTAAAGTACAAAAAGCTCGGCCTGTTTCACACCACGGTTAATGGTTTTCAGGCTGTTCTTGTATTGGTTTTGAATAGCCTGAGCCAGGTTGAGGCTCTTGTCAAGATAAGAGTTTTGATAGAATGCGAGCACAACCCACGATTCCGGCGAGTTAGGATCAAAATCCTTATAGTCAGCATCTGACTTATAGTCGGCCTCTAACAGTATGTCGGCATTTTCCTTTTTCGCAACTTCAAGATTGGCTTTGCTTTCTGACAGTCCCATGACAAAAGTTTCCACCCCGGTAGGACTTGTTGTGGGATGCGAGTTAGCATGTATGCTTATAAATAGGTCGGCTTTATTGCGATTGGCTATGCGCGCACGCTCTGCCAGTGAGATGTCGACATCGGTGGTACGAGTGTATATAACCTTGACGTTAGGATAATTGTCTTCGACGAGTTTTCCGAATTTCTTAGCCACTGCCAGAGTTATGTTTTTCTCCCATGAGCGACTACCTTGTGCGCCAGGTTTGGCACCACCATGTCCAGGGTCAATTACAACAGTGCGCACCCTGTAGGTGTCTTTTTTTTGTGAAAAAAGAGGTCCACATGATACGGCCAGTACAATAAATAGTATAAATAAGCGTTTCATATCCAAAACAATAAAAATTTGTTTTTCAATTTGCATAAATAAGTTTATCTTTGCAAACTGAAATGCAAAAATACAATTTTTTTTTGAATGCTGAAAATTAAATAACTAAAATGGGGCTCGAGCCGACATATAGAGTTCGAAAATGTGTGAAAAGAGTATCCGTGCCAATAATGTTAGCACTGGTGATGCTCTTTTTGCCGGCTCAAACCAAAGCTCAGGCTGACATAGACACCTTGATGAGTGTCTCTACTAATGCCATCAAGGAGGTGATAAAATACAAGGCCCGTGACTCTGTGGCGATGGATTTGAATACACGCCATGCCTACCTCTATAGCGAAGGCCACATTGACTATGACAATATGATTCTCGAAGCCGACCGCGTTGAAGTTGACTTTGACAAACAGACTCTACATGCCCACGGCAATGACGACACTGCAGGACATGTCATAGGACGACCCTATTTTAAACAAGCCGATGCCGAGTATCATGCTGACACCATTACTTTCAACTACAATAGTCAGAAAGGCATTATTCAAGGCGTCATCACGCAGGAAGGCGACGGATATCTGCACGGCAACAAAGTGAAGAAACTGAACGACTCGGTTATGTATCTCAGCGGCGGCAGCTATACCACATGTAACTATGCGCATCCTCATTTTGCAATTAACTTCACCAAATCGAAGCTCATAACCGGCGATAAGATTGTCACCGGTCCCGCATGGCTCACCGTAGAAGACTCCCCCACACCAATAGCCCTGCCATTTGCATTCTTCCCCATCACACATAATCGCGCCTCAGGCGTGCTCATACCCTCATATGGCTGGATGAATTATCGTGGTTACTACCTCAAAGATGGCGGCTACTATTGGGCCATAAACGACAATCTCGACCTTGCCCATACAGCTGAAATCTATACAAATCTTTCGTGGGCCGGTGAGGCTAAAACCAACTACTACCGACGATATAAATACAAAGGCCTCTTCGACACTCGCTTTGGGCGCACGTTCACCGGCATACGAGGCGATACTAACACTTTCAGTGCCTACAACGACTTCAAACTTGTCTGGCGGCATGACCAAGACGCCAAAGCCAATCCATATAGCCGCTTCTCTGCCAACGTAAACCTGCAGAGTCGTAACTACAACAAGAATACAACCAATCGAAACGACTATTTTAACAGTACAACAACCTCGTCCATCAGTTATACAGCCAAACTGGGTTCCTACCTCAACTTAGCTGCTTCAGCTCGCGAAAGTTTCAACGCTCAAACAGGCATCATGAACATCAAGTTACCCAGCATATCACTCAGTTCTGTCACCATTTATCCTTTGCGGCGTAAACACCCCTCCGGCGCTTACCGTTGGTGGGAGAATATATCACTCTCCTATGTGATGAATGCCGAAAACAATATCACGGCTCAAGACACCAACCTCTTCAAGCAGAGCACAATCGACCAAATGCAATACGGCATCCAGCAATCCATTCCCTTGTCATCAACCGTCAAGGTGCTCAAATTCTTCAATTGGACCAATTCTATAAGCTACAACGAGCGCTGGCATTGGAGCACCATTGACAAAAAATACGATTCAGAGACAGGCATTCTGACAACGGATACCATTCGCGGATTCAAGGCCAACCGCGATTTCAGTTTCAGTTCCAATCTCTCAACACGCATCTACGGCATGTTCCAATTCAAATATGGTCCGTTGAAGGCTCTACGCCATGTCATCAACCCAACCATCGGTTTCACATATCGTCCTAATTTCGGCAGTGAAAGCTTGGGCTACTGGAAGCAGTACACAGACACCACTGGATACGTCCATCGCTATTCCATATTTCAAAACAGCCTCTATGGCGGACCGGCCGACGGACGCAGTGGAAATCTTCGCCTAAGCATAGGCAACAACCTTGAGATCAAGGTGCAGAATCCATTTGACACCACCGCTGAAATCAAAAAAGTACCGTTGCTGGAAAACTTCAATCTCAGTATGTCTTACGACCTTGCCAAAGACTCGCTTCGACTCAGCAACCTCAGCATCACAGGCCGCACCACACTATTCCGATCGTTGGTTCTCAACTACAGTGGCTCGTTCTGTCCCTACGTCATTGACACCCTTGGCAACATGCATAACCAACTACTATGGAATGCTGAGCGACGCTTATTTCGCAAACAGAACTCCACCGTCAGTGCACAGCTCAGTTTCAGCCTGAACAACAACACATTCAATGGTGACGGCAAAAGCAACGGATCACCAATCTATACCCTTCTGCAGACCCCCTACAACTACAACCCTGCTCTAATGATGGGCGGCTATGTCGATTTCTCGGTACCGTGGAATATCAGCGTGAGCTACAACTTCAGCTATATCAACCGCTTTGTAGCCCGCGAGATGAACCTGCAAAGCGAGACAATACAAAGCATCAGTCTTAGCGGCAACCTAAGCCTTACTAAAAATTGGCGCGTAGCCATGACCACTGGTTACGACATTGCCAACAAAGGCATGAGCTATACCACTGTCGACATTTATCGCGACCTTCATTGCTGGGAGATGCGCTTCTCATGGGTACCTTTCGGATACTATCGCAGCTGGTTCTTCCAAATCAACATCAAGGCCGATGCCCTTCGTGACGTAAAGTATGAAAAACGCGAAAGCTATCTTGAAAATCAAGGCTATTATTCATATTAGTAGATATCAAATATGGAGCATAAACTATACTATTCCATTGGAGAAGTCGCCGAAATGCTGGGTGTAGCCCCATCGGTATTGCGTTTTTGGGAAAGCGAGTTCGACTGTATTCGTCCAGTAAAAAACAAACATGGCTCCCGCAGCTACACCGAGCACGACATCGAACTTCTCCGCCGTATCTACTACCTTACTCGCGACTGCGGCTACACCCTCGAAGGTGCACGCGAGCAGATGCGTACTCGGCCCATCAACGACCCACAAATGGAACTGGTACGAAACCTCACAGAGGTTCGCCAATTCTTAGTAAGCCTCAAAGAAACTTTATAAAACTGCCTGACTCCTTTATCTGGCCATAATCAAAGGTCCATGGTCAGTGACTATCTGGCGGTAGAACCATTCTGGATAAGGTGGTTGCAGGGGAAAGCGGACGACACCCGTCGGAGTAGTCTCTATCTTGCCATCTTTCACATGTTTGATATTGCCGTCGATGTATTTCATCAGGAGCATCTGGTCGAGTTCTTTCCAGCGGCGCATCATACACTCAGCGCGTTCGTTGCTGAAGCGGTTGAGTTCGCCCACAAGGCGGCGCTCGTTGTCTTCATGTGCCCAGCGATTGGCATGGCTTTGCTCGTCGCGCACGAAAACGGTCTCAAGTTCCTGTTGCACGCGCACTACGTCGACTATCATCGAGTCATAGCGCAGGTAGCAGAAGTTGCTCACCCGGTTGAAGAGCCAGAAAGCGGCCGTTTCGCTGTAACGACTCATAGAGCCATTGCCCTCTTCAAAGCACACAGGCACTTGTGTAACACCGCAGTAGATGGGGCAATAAACTGTTGAGTAAGTATCGTCGACACCAAACCAAATAATTCCACCTAATTTTGACGGAAGCCACGAACGACATTGGGCAACGAATGAGAATCCAGTCTGCTGGGTACTGATAGCTCGTTCATGAATGTATTCTTTACCGTCAACTGTAAATTCCATCGGGCGCCAACGGTATGGGCAGTGAAACGGTCCAGCCCCCACATCATGCGTCATGTCCATGGGCGTGCCCTCATAGTGGTCGCGCATGAGGGCCATACAGTCTTGCACATCTAATTTGCGATTGGGTTTGATCCAAAGCGGTAGGCGCTCTGCGTTTGGGTCACCCATCACAAAAGCCTCATAACGATCCATACCATCAGCGACACGGCGAAACATGGAGTAAACGCGTGCTTCGCATGCACGCAAACCCGAGAAGGTCAGCGGATTGTAAGTGTCGGCATAAGAAAAGTCGGCATCAATATACTTAGGTTTACCGGCATACGTGGCTATGCCCATTCGTTTTGCGAAGGATATAACATCGTCACTGTAAACACACTCCACTTCCTTATTGAATATCTTATCTATATGCTTACTGCTGATGCTGTTTTTTACATTGCGTCCTTCTTGCGGAAAAGTAGTGATACGCGCTTGGTTGGCATGGCCGCTGATGTAGCCTTCGGGCACACGGCGCGCCACCCAAACAGCTCCCTTCTCGCTACCTTTACTGGTGATTTCGAAGAGCCACACTTCGTCGGGATCGGCCAAAGAGAAACTCTCGCCGCCATCGGCATATCCATAGGTGCTCACCAGCTCGTGTATCACTTTGATAGCCTCGCGACAGTTTTTTGCCCTTTGCAGAGTGACATATATGAGGTTGCCGTAGTCTATGCCTTCGGCGTTGCCTTTGTCCAGCGGACTGATGCCACCCCAAGTGGTCTCACCGATAGCCAGCTGGTGCTCGTTGATGAAACCCACCACTTGGTAGGTGTGTGCTGGCTGCGGTATCTCTATCTGGAACTTCAGTGAGCCGTAGTTGTATAGTTTGAGTGTAGCACCGTCGGGATGGTCGGCGGCGGGGCAGTAGCGTAGCTGTCCGTAGCGCGTGTGGCTGTCGGCGGCATAAGTGATGAAGGTGCTGCCGTCGGTCGATGCACCGCGACTCACGATGAGGTTGGTGCAGGCCATGGCGTGTATGCTGGCTGCCAGCAGGGCGAGGATTAGGAGGCGTTTCATATGTGTATTTTATTGCAACTGGAAGGTGGCCAACCAGTCGTTATCAGTGTTGGGTGCGTCGTGCCAATCAGAAGTGTCGATGGTGATTTCGAGCAGCTTTGATGGCCCTTCGCAAAAGAGTTCTACGTTGTCGGCTACAGCGGGCACGAGGACGCACTCGCCGGTGTGCATGGGCACGATGGTCTCCATGCTTTTTACGGCGGCCAGGCCGTCGACGCAGAGGTAGACCACAAAGGTGTCTACATCTTCGAGGTTCTTGCGCATAGGGCTGTCGAAGCTGATGAGACGTGTGGTGAAGTAGGGACAGTGGGCGAGGGTGGTAGTGGCGTTCTGCCGCGCCTCGTAGCGTGTGGAAGCATGGCCGCGAATGCCGCTGAAATCGATGGCGTCCATAGCCTCTGCGGTGTGCAGTTGGCGTTTTTTGCCGTCTTTGTCAGTGCGGTCGTAGTCGTAGATGCGGTAGGTGCAGTCTGACGTCTGTTGCACCTCGGCCACCATGAGGCCCTTACCCAAGGCGTGGACACGGCCTGCTGGGATGAAGAAGACGTCGCCCGGCTGCGGTTGCTCGCTGTGGAGCAGGTCCATGAGGTGTCCGGCGGCGAGGGCGGCTGTGTATTCGTCGGCCGAAGTGTCGCGGCGAAAGCCGCTGACAAGCCTTGAGCCTGGGTCGGCCAGCATAACGTACCACATCTCGGTTTTGCCGCGTGACATACCGCGCTGTTGGGCCAGTTCGTCGTCGGGGTGCACTTGTATAGAAAGATCTTGTGCAGCGTCGATAATCTTGATAAGCAACGGGAATTCTGTGCCGTAGCGGTTAAAGACTTTGTCGCCCACCAGGTCGCCCATGTAGATTTCGATAGCCTCGTTGAGGGTGTTATCGGCCAGGAATCCGTTTGCAATGACGCTTTCATGGCCTTCAACCGACGAGAGTGCCCACAGCTCACCGCAATTGGGCAGAGGGTCGTAGTTGAAGCCGTAGTCGCGCAAGCGGTTTCCGCCCCAGATGACGTTTTTGTAGAGCGGCTGAAATTTCAGTGGATAGAGCATTTTTCAGTAGCTTCTGGTAGTATGGCCGTTGGTCTTGTTGGTACCCTTGACCTTGATATTCGACTTGATTTTTTTGCCTTTGTTGCTCTGCTTGCGTTCGTACATAGTCTGCTCCGAACTCTTGCAGCTGGTCATCGTGGCGGCCATCGGGGCCATGAGACCCAACAGTAATACCATAGGCATAATTTTCTTCAGTCTCAGTTGCATAATATTTATATGTTGGATTATTTCATTTCTTATTTTCAATCCACAAGAGTCATTTCATCCACCAAATGGCGAGCACCTGCATATTTGTCAATAATGAAAAGACAATAGCGTATGTCAAGTGATATATTGCGACAGTAAGCTGGGTCGAAGAGTAAGTCGCTCATGGTACCCTCCCAACAGCGGTCGAAATTGATGCCAACCAGCTGCCCATCGGCGTTGAGCACGGGGCTGCCGCTGTTGCCGCCGGTGGTGTGGTTGGTGGCTATGAAGGCCACGGGCAGCTCACCCTTCTTATTGACATACTGGCCATAGTCTTTCTTTTGCCAAAGCTCTTTGAGCCTAGGCATGACACGGTAGTCATATATATCGGGGTTTTCTTTTTCCATAATACCGTCGATGGTGCTATAGGCCGTATAGTATGTGGCGTCTTTGGGGCGGAAACCCTCTACATGGCCGTAGGCCACACGTAGCGTAAGGTTGGCGTCAGGGAAAAAGTTGCTGTCAGGATACTGCTCCATCATGCCTTTGACATAGGTGCGCATCAGGCGCTGGATATTGTTATTGGCTATGGTGTATTGCTCGCGTTTCTCGTTGCTGTAGGCTGTCCAGTAGGCTTGCGAGTAGATGTCCATGCCAGGGTCTTTCGCAATCAGCGAGTGCAGCTCTTTGCGCAGCTTGTCGATGGGCATTGTAAGCAACTTCTCGAGTTTCTTGGGGTTGTTGACTATCGACTTGGCATAGAATTTTCGAAGGGCGTCGTCGAGTTGCTCGGCACTGTCGAACCGCTTGTTGAAGTAGGGCGCGTAGCCGTGGCTCCACATATAGATGAAGCATTCGGTGAAGATGGCTTCGTCGACGGGCGAATGTTGGTCGAAGTCTTCGAAGTATTTCCGGCTGTCGCTGAGCATCTTCTGTGCGGCGGCTTCAAGTTCGCTGTTGTTCATCGAACGCATAGCCACAAGGCGGCGGCTACGCTGCATGTAGTCGCTGGCCAGCACGGCTTCGGTAAAATAGGTCCATTCGAGTTCCACCTCACGCAGACGGTCGTAGTTGGCCTCAAGACTGTCAAGCACACTACGATATTGCGGCTTGTCCTGCGCCCATTTACGGAACTGCTCTTCCTGCTCCATTTTCTGCTCGACACCGCGCAGACGTTCGATTCCGAGGCTCTCGCCCTGCCACTTCTTCCAGCCGTTGGCGATTGAGGCCACACGCGAAGCGTATTTCAACCTCTGTGCAGCACTGCGGCGCATAGCAGCATTATAGTGGTCGAGACGTATCGTGCGCAAGGCTATACGCACGGGATTCTCTTGATTGGCGGCAAGGTCAACATAGTCGTGTGTCACGTAACGGCGCGTAGTTCCAGGGTATCCGAAGACAAAAGTAAAGTCACCTTCATCGACACCTTTGAGGCTTATCTCAAGATGCTTAAGCGGACGGTAGGGGGTGTTGTCGGTGCTGAAATCGGCGGGCTTGCCGTCTCTGGCATAGACTCGGAACATTGAGAAGTCACCCGTATGACGCGGCCACATCCAATTGTCGGTGTCGCCGCCGAACTTGCCTATGTTACTCGGCGGTGCTCCCACCAGGCGCACGTCGGTAAACACCTCATTGACATACATGAAATATTGGTTGCCATAGTAGAAGGGCTTTATCACAGCCTTATAGTGAGTACCTTCCGTGGCGCGGGCGGTGATGGTGCGTATGTTGTTCTCAACAATGGTTTGCCGATCCTGTTCCGAGGTGCGGTCGTCCACTCCATCGAGCACCTGTGCGGTGACGTCTTCCATGCGGACCAGACGTGTAACCGTCAGTCCAGGACAGGGCAGTTCCTGCTCGCGATTCATAGCCCAAAAGCCATTGGTCAAGTAATCGTGGTCCACAGTAGAATGGCTCACAATCTGGCCATAACCGCAATGGTGGTTGGTCAATACCAATCCCTCGTCGCTGACAAACTCGCCCGTGCAACCACTGCCGAAGAGGAGCACAGCATCCTTAAGCGAGGCGTGATTGATATTGTAGATGTCGCTGGCCGAGATGTGCATGCCTGCGCGCTGCATTGCAGCTTCATTGCGTCCAAGGAGCATGGGAATCCACATACCCTCGTCTGCACGCACTATGGTGGGCAGAACAAGAAGGGCAATGCTTAGTGTAGCGATAAATTTCTTCATAAAAGTAAGTCTATAAAATGCGGTGCAAAGATACACATTTTTTCCAATACCGAGACAAAAAAAGAAAAATAACCATTGACCCCAAAACCAATTTACGAAAAGCTAAGCGCTTTGCAGAGCCTTGAACGATTTCGGAAATTGGTGTTGCATCAGTAGATAGACAGCATGCGTCCGTCAAAAGAGGTGTTATATTCGTAGAGGGGGCAAAGAGCTGCCGAACCATCTATGGGGTTGCCGTATTCGGTCTCAAACTGCGAACCGCACACAGGGCACACCATAATGGCATTATCCCAACCTTCGGCCGATTGCAGACGCACCTCATGGTCTTTCGGGCAGGCACACTCGAAAGCCACAAAACTGTTGTATGTGATGCGGCGCACAAGAATGCCTTTATAGCCACGATTAATGACTACAGAACCACCGACATTGCTCAGTTCGCCGAACTGATTGATATCGAATGTACCACCCTCTCCAAAAGGCGTGTTGCAACGGTCTCTGCCGCAGGATACAAGCATTAATGACAAAAGTGCAACGACGGGTACGGCAAATAAAAACCTGCCTTTTACCGCCGACCATTCTCTATTTTTCACTTTCATCATTCACCGGTTATAAACTCTGGCTATTGTTTATTTGGATAGTCTCCGTATATTGTCTTCAAAGTGACTGTCGCCACGATTTTGAGACTTTCTGCGCTGACGGCTTGCAAATCGTCGGTAGTGGTGTGCCAATGGGCAAAGAAATTGCCGCTGGGCGAATTCTGCACTATGTCGACCATCGGTATCCCGGCTATCTGGTTAACATAGAGGTGGTCGTCCAATATGGGGTCCGTGTTGCGGTCTATAAAAACATTGCCATAGCCAATGGCGGCGGCCGTGTTCCACACCTTGTTAGTGATGGCTGGTGCATAGTGGCGGCTCACTTCTTCTTTTGTGAAGCGAGGCTCGTGGGTGCCTACCATATCGAAAAGCACGCCGTAGACAGCACTATAGTACGGTATGTGCCGGTTCACAGCCCAATACTGGGAGCCTTTGCACCATGTGTTGTCCTCGTATGTCTCCACCCATTCGGGTTGTCCTTGGTCTTCGACGTCGAAAAATATGAAATCCACCCCCACCGATGGGCGCATCTGGCTCATGCCGCGAGCCATTTCCATCAAGGCGGCCACGCCCGAAGCGCCATCGTTGGCTCCAGGCACATGCTGGCGGGTCTTGTCGTCGTCTGGATCGTGGTCGGCCCAGAGGCGGCTGTCCCAGTGGGCGGCCAGCAGTACACGCCGTGATGCCTCGGGATTAAGCGAGGCTATGATGTTACGCCCCGGCACACGGCTGCCATCCCACAGGGTGGCGTTGAAGGACTGCACTATGACGGTGTCGCACCAACGCTGCATCTGTCCTACCAGATAGTCGGCACACCGCTGCCAGCCCTTGCTGCCAGGAGTGCGGAAACCGAAGCCGAGTTGTGCCTCGACATAACTGTAGGCGCTGTCAGCGTTGAATTCGGGTATAGCCACCGCAGCATAATCGGTCTCTGTCGACGACTGTCGCTGCAATTCCTGTTTATGATTGCAGCCTGCCACTACGAGCAAGCAGGCTGCAACTATAACTGTGAATTTTGAATTCTGAATCGTGATTTTCAATATCTTCAACTTTCAATTTCCAACTTCAGTTTTTATTTGAGGCGCTCTGCATACTCGTTGGTACGGGTGTCGACCTTGATGCGTTCGCCTTCTTTGATGAAGAGGGGCACACGAATCTGGACGCCGGGCTCTACGGTGGCATCCTTCATGGCGTTGGTTGCAGTGTTACCGGCGAAGCCGGGCTCGGTATAGGTAACGACCGTCTCTATGAACGGGGGCAGCTCGCAGGTCAACGGAGTCTCGGTGTCGGCATCGACAGTGATTTCGACATACTGGCCGTCGCGGAGAAACTGCGGAGCGTTGATAATCTGCTCGGGAATATATATCTGCTCGTAGGTCTCGGTGTGCATAAAGACGTGCATGTCACCCTCTTTATAGAGGTAGGTATAGGGACGACGCTCGACGCGCACTATGTCGATCTTGGCGCCGCTGGGGAAAGTGTTTTCCAGCATGCGGCCAGTCTTCACGCTACGCATTTTGGTGCGCACAAAGGCTGCACCTTTGCCAGGCTTCACATGAAGGAACTCAACGATGGTGTAGATGTCGTTGTTGAAATTGATGCACAGTCCGTTCTTGATGTCAGTGGTTGTTGCCATAAAATGATTTTGTGTTTTATTGATTGATTATTTTTGTTGTTGATTTTTCTTTTTCTCCTGAGCCAGCAGCAGCGTCAGCTTGCGCAGGTCTTCCTGCAGTTGGTCGATTTCGGCCTCGGCCGATTTGAAGCGGTGGCGCTCCATCATCCAGCGGCAACCGATAGCCAGTGCCAACAGTATCATGGTCAGCGGCAGACGCATAGGGCTCATCTTCATTACGAAGAAGATGACGGTAGCTGCCAAGATTAGCACGTATGATGCTATCTCATATACTCTTATGGCTGTTTTGTGGCTCATTTTGTCAAACATTTGAAAGTGCAAATATACGTACTTTTTTTCAATTGTGAGCAAAAAAAATGAATATATGTTCGGATGTGAACCCAAAAAAACTGGTGCTGCCTCTCCAGGAGCACCAGTTTTTTTCCATTATTGCTGTATAACCTTTATCTTCAGTCTTCCTCGTAGATCAGCAGTTGGCCGTCGGCCCATATGAAGAGCAGGGCGTCCCTGTTGTTTTTCTTGCTGATCCAGCAACCACCATTCTCCGCGTCAATAACCATGTTGCAGTATTTTCTGTTGATTTTCTGTTCGGCCAGAAGATGGTCGCTTTGGTCGTATACCTGCAGGTAGGTGTCGCCGTGGTCGCGGACGATGGCGTACATGATGTCGCCGCTGATGCCGTAGGTGACGAGGTCGACGCTATAGGTTTGCTCCACGTATTCGCGAACCACAACCACATCAGTCACGTGATAGTCATACCAATAGCTGTGGCAATAGTGCCAGAAGCCAGGCCAGTACCAAGGACGCGGGGGGAAGGGATCCCAATAGATGGGGTGGCAGTGGACCACATAGCCGTGCCAGGGGTGGTGGAAGTATGGGGCCGGATGTATGGGGCGGGCAGCCGGGGGCACATAGCCGCCGGGGCGACCGGGACGTGCATACCCACGATCGTGGCCACCTGCATTTGGCGGACGGCTGGTGACGGCTCGCGCGCCTGTACCGCGGTTGCCGGGAGCCGTAGCTGTACGAGCACCGGTTCCACGCGGTGACGACGGGCTGCCACCGCGGACACCTGCTCCGCGTGAGGGAGCAGACCCACTGCGGACACCTGCTCCGCGCGAGGGAGATGCCTCGCTACGGGCACCGACGCTGCCACGCGAAGGAGCTGCGCTGCTGCGTACCGAACTGCCTCTGCTGGGACTGCCGTACGAACTGCTGCGGCTGGGCGAACTGTACGAACTGCTACGGCTGCTGCTTGAACTGCTGCGGCTGGGCGAACTGTACGAACTGCTGCGGCTGCTCGAACTGCTGCGGCTGGGCGAACTGTACGAACTGCTGCGGCTGCTGCTCGAGCTGCTGAATGAACTGCCACGGCTGCTCGAACCGCTGCTGTGGCTTACACCCGAACTGTGGCTACCGCCGCCGCTGCGACCGCCGCCACCGCGCTGCGCCAGAGCCGGAGTGGCCGTCAGCGCGAGCGCCATCATGATGAGGGTTATTGCTTTCGAAGTCTTCATATTGTTACTCCTTTCTTTTTATTGTTTCCTGTTTTCTTGTTTCTGCTGCAAAAGTACAACCTTTTTTTCAGGAATTTTCCATCGGCTGGACATATTTTTCTCTTTCAGCCTGCCATTTTAGCCATACCGACCTCACACACAGGACACTACCAGCTGTTCGGTCAGTCGGCTGCGCTGTTCAAGCAGCACCTTTCGTCCGCCCACAATGCTGTCTATCACCTCCTGCGTATAGTATCTTATCGTCACCAACTGGAGGTTGTCGTTGTAGCGCACCTGGAAGAGAGCCCCGAGCCTTTCGACCAAAAGTCCGACTCGCTGCTCGTTGTTGTCTATGCATATTGAAAAGCTCAACGCCGAATTCTGCATCAGGTTCACCCTGATTCCAAGGTCGTTGAGCATACCGAAGATGACTTGCAGGTTGTCTTCGGCGATGAACGAATAGTCGCGAGGGGCTATGGAAAGCAGTATTTGGTCGTTTTTGAAGATATACAAAGGCGTTTCGGGGCTGATTGTGCGGCAGTTGCCTATGGCCGAACCATCGGCAGCAGGGGTGATAAACGAACGTATATAAAGCGGAATGCCTTTGTTCTGCAGCGGCTTCACGGTCTTGGGGTGGATAACCGAGGCACCATAGTAGGCCAACTCAATAGCCTCATTATATGGTATTTGGTTTATCTTTACGGTATCCTTGAAATACTTCGGGTCGGCGTTTAGGAAGCCCGGAACGTCCTTCCAGATGGTGACACTTTCTGCCCCAAGGCAGTAGGCCAGTATGGCGGCGCTATAGTCCGAGCCTTCGCGTCCGAGTGTGGTGGTGCTCGGCGTTGGATGCTGCGGAGTGGACGGTGTGCCACCGATAAAGCCCTGAGTCAATACAACTTGCGGTGTATTTCCATTGTACCATTTCTCTCTTTCTGCCGTCAGATTTTCCTGCGTTGCCGTCCAATCGACCCTGCCTTCGCGGTGGTGGCTGTCGGTGGCCACAATCCGGCGCGCATCGACCCATAGTGTGCTTATTCCATGATGGTTGAGGTAATGTGCAATGATGGTGGTAGAGAGCAGTTCGCCGAAGCTGACCACCTGGTCGTAGTTGTAGTTATAGTGTTCGGTATCAGGCGTAAGGCCTGCAACGGCCGCATCGAGCTGATGCAGCATGGACTGTACCTTGCCAACAAGGTCCACATCGCTTGGAATCAACTCTTTTGCTATGCCGAGGTGGTATTCCTCAAGCTGCTGCCGCAACTTGCAGCATTCATCTCTACGCTCACCGCCCCGCACCCTCCCAGGCACAAGTTTCTCCAGAAGGTTGGTCGTCTTGCCCATAGCCGATACGACCACTATCAAAGGCTCTGCTTCCAAGTGGTTTTGCACTATCTGCGCCATGTTGCGCACCGCGTCGGCGCTGTTGACCGACGCTCCGCCGAATTTGAATACTTTCATTTGCTCTGGGTGCTTAACTACTGTCTGCTTAACTGTTTATCCTATGCCAGTTCTCTCTCCATATCGCGCCGCGAATCCTTGGCTTTCAGGGTCTCGCGCTTGTCGTAGTGGTGCTTGCCACGCGCCAGGGCTATCTGCAGCTTGGCCCGTCCCTGGGGATTTACAAAGAGCAGCACCGGCACAATGGTGAAACCGCGTTCTTTTATTTTTGTCTGCAGCTTGCGCAGTTCGCGTCGGTTGAGCAGCAGCTTGCGGTCGCGCTTGGCTTGATGGCCCCAATAGGAGCCGAACTTGTATTCCGAGATATGCATATCCCGGACAAACAGTTCGTTGCCGATGAACGTGCACCATGCGTCACCCAGGTTGGCCTTGCCCTCGCGTATGCTTTTTATCTCGCTTCCCATCAGGGCTATGCCGGCCGTATACTCGTCGAGCAGAAAGTATTCGAACGCTGCGCGCTTGTTTTTGATTTCGATTATGTTCTTTTCTTCCATAAATGGTTATTTGCTCAACCCGCCATAGGTCTTGACAGCCTCCTGCATGGCCTTTTCGGTCGTGTAGAGCTCATAGTAGTTGCAGTTTGTCACCAGCGTCTGAGTCGAACAGCGGCCATCGCTGATACGCACCAGCGCCCATCCGCGCATCGGGTCCAGAAACTCGGCGCCCGTCAGCGCCAGCTGGCCGTCCACCTCCGTCAGTTCGTCTTTCTTCACGGTGCGCATGCTGATATTCACCCTCGGGGCGTTGCCTGTAAGCGACTGCACCACAGTGTAAAGCCGCAGAGTGTCGCCGCGCTTCAGGTCGCCGGCCTTCAGGTCGGTCAGCAGCGCTCCGTTCTCGCCAACCTTGCCGAGCCATTCTTTGATCGACGGAAGCGTACCGTCGCTCATCGGCATCTCGGGCAGCAGCAGCGAAGCCGAGCTCTTCTCGCCGCGGTTGGGCAGGTAGACCACCGGCAGCCGGTTGACCAGACTCGAAAAACGTCCGTAGGTGCTTTTTCCGCCTTCAAACATCGGGTCGCACAAACGCATCTCCTGCCATAGGGCCACAGTGTGTTTCATGCGTTGACGCGCATCGAACTGGGCCCTCGTGTTGCTGCGTTTCTCGTTTGAATGGGCCGTGCGGGCCACAACTCGACCGTTCCTCAGGTAGAACGTCACTCCACTCTGTTTCAGGCTTCCGCCCATCAGCAATCCTGTGATTTTGTCTTTTGCCATGACTTTTTCCTCCGTATTTTTAGATTTTGTTGAATGATATTTCATCCTGATTTCATACCCATCCTCCTGCTCCGTTGTACAGTACTTGTACAGTATTTGTACAGTACATGTACGCTTTATAAACGTACAAGTACTGTACAAGTAGCGTACATATAGCGTACAACGGCGCTACAGGTGCACTGCGAGGGTATAGCAAAACGCTAATAAACAGCCGTATGCAAAAATACCCCTCGTCTCTCCACACCTGCAAATATACAACTTTTTTCTAATCCGGCAAGAAAAGTATGCAATATTTCATCCGTATCTGCGTTACTTCATTATGATACAATATATTGCCGACCGCGACCACTACACGCATGTTCTTCAGCGGTGTGCTGCCGTAAAGCACGACCTCTGGATCGGCACCGCCGACCTGAAAGACCTTTATGTCGGCAAAGGGACAAAGGTGGAGCCTTTTCTGGCGGTGCTCGACCGCCTGCTGAAGCAGGGCGTCGAGGTGCACCTTCTGCATGCCAAAGAGCCTGGCGAGAATTTCCGAGCCGACTTTGACCGCTACCCCGGACTGTGGAACAGGCTGGAGCGACGTCTCTGTCCGCGTGTACACTTCAAAATCATGATCTTCGACTGTGCCACGGCCTACATCGGTTCGGCAAACCTGACCGGCGCCGGCATCGGCATGAAAGGCGAGGGCAACCGCAACTTCGAGTCCGGCATACTGACTGACGAACCGCACCTGGTAGATGCCGCTGCCGACCATTTCGACAGCGTGTGGCGCGGCGATCATTGCCGCTCATGCAAGCGCAAGGATTTCTGCGGCGACCGCATCGGATAGACCGAAACCACAATATCCGACAATTGAAATACAACAAGATATGACCAAACAACCGAAAATAATCTACAGCGGCCTGCAAGGCTTGGACCGTGAACTTAAGAAGCCGGAGTGGCAAGATGCAAAGTACACTATAATACTCGACGAGAACACTTTCCAGCATTGTCTGCCGATGCTTATATCGGAAGTCGAGGCGCTGCAGGAAGCCGAATTCATAGAGGTGCCTGCCGGCGAGGAGTGCAAGAGCCTCGAGGTGGCTGCCCAAGTGTGGCAGACGCTGCTTGAAGGCTGTGCCGACCGGCGCCATGTGCTTGTATGCCTCGGCGGCGGCTCGGTGTGCGACCTTGGCGGCTACGTGGCCGCAGGCTACAAGCGCGGCTTGCGCCACATCAATGTGCCCACCACGCTGCTGGCCATGACCGATGCAGCCATTGGGGGCAAGACGGCCATCGACTTCGGTGGAGTGAAAAACAGCATTGGCCATTTCTATCCAGCTGCACTAATATGCATAGAACATGGCTTTTGCGACACCTTGCAGCCCGAGCAGACACTCTGCGGAGTGATGGAGATGGTGAAGACCGCCGCGGTGACCGACCCAGAACTGTATCAGAGCCTTGTGGCCGAAAAAACTCGACTTTCACCAACAAAGTCCCAAATAGTCAGTGTGGCCCGCATCAAGTCCCGTGTGGCCAAGACCGACCCCTACGACCATGGTATCAGGAAGATACTCAACTTTGGACACACCTTCGGCCATGCCATCGAGGTCTATCGTCAGCTGCCGCATGGCATTGCTGTTGGCATTGGTATGAGGGTGGCCATGTATCTTTCGGTGAAGAAAATCGATCTGGCCGAGGATGTGTACAACACATATTCCCAATGGCTTGCGGCTCGATTTGCGGCTCTTGGCATGCCGCTTCCCTCGTTCAATTTGAAAGACATTGAGCAGATGCTCCCCTTGATGCATCAAGACAAGAAATGTGCCGACGGAGCACTGCGGTGCGTCCTGCTGCAGGATATCGGAGCCGCCATGGTCGACGTCACCGTCAACGACAACGAGGTGCGCGACGCCTTGTTGCATCTCGGAAAATAAAAAAAATTGCCGCCCGATGTAAGATTTGCGCTCCTTTTTGCGTATTATATTGACGTATGGCAGACCGAAGCAGACAACAATACGACGCCTACTGCGCCTTCATCGAGCGGCACCGCGAGACGGTGTGGCGCACCTGCTACCGCTTTGCCAAGAGCAACCGCGCAGCCTGCGAGGACATGGTGCAGGAGGTGTGGATAGCGCTTTGGCTGCGCTTCGACCAATTGAAAATCAATGCGCCGGAGCTGATGCAGCGGGCGTGGCTGAAACGCGTCACACAATCTGTGCTGGTCGACCTCTACCGCCGCGCGGAGTCCGAGCCAGAACGGCTCATTCCGGCGCTCGTCAACACGCTGCCCGACACCCATGTCGACTACGCCGAGAGCATCGACGACCTGATGTCAACACTCTCCGACGACGAGGAGCGGCTCTTGCGCATGCGCCTCGAAGGCTACGACGCGCAGGAGATTGCCGACGAGTTCAAGATGGAGCGCAACGCCGTCTATGTGCGCATCAACAGAATAATAACCAAACTGCGGAGGCGTTATGGAACAGGACTATAAAGAACAGCTACGGATGATGACCGAGGGCCTGGGCGAGTGGATGGACCGCCGCGAACGCGAGCAACGCCGTCGCCGCCGTTGGCTGCGCGTGGCACTGGGCGTGGTGGTCGTAGCCGCTGCCGTGCTACTGCAGGTCTTCTTCCCTTGGCGCCGTGAGACAGTGAAGTATATCTACGTCAAAGACTCTATACCGGTTCACGACACAATAGTTTCACAACCCGCCAAGTCAACTCCAAAACCCACAACCAGAAAGAAACCCATAGGCATTGACATCGGCGGGCAGGGTGTCCACATCAGCGGAAGTGAAGATGGAGAGTGGGGCAGCATCGACATTGATGAGAATGGAGTCCGTATCATTGGAGGTGACGGCGAGGAGACAGGCAGTATTGTGATTGGAGCTGGTGGTGTACGTATCAACGGCAAGGGCATCGATACCGTCGCAGCAGTCCCTGTGCAGACAAGAGAGATGGTGGAGGTTGACTTCGTCGCCGACAATTTCATCAAAGTGATGCACATGCCCAAGAACAGAGTGCAGCCTTTCATCGACTCCATCCGTACCTGCTACAAGAGTGTCATTATCGAGGAGGAAGAAGATGGCAGCGTGTCGGTTACGGCGAGTAAATGGTAGTGCTGGCGATACTGAAAAAACGTCCCATTGTAAGATTTGTCCCCGTATTTGCGTATTATGTTGGTGTAAGGACCCCAAACGCTACCGACATGAAACGCATCCTCATCACTCTCGCGCTCGCCTTCATGGGCTTGAGCCTTTCCGCACAGACCATCACAGGTCACCTGGTGGACGACAGCGGGCAACCAGTAGCCTTCGCCAGTGTGGCCCTCTACGCCGACACAGTGCTTCTAACAGGCACATCCACGGGCGAGGATGGCGCGTTCGCAATCCCCTGCGGCGAAGGCACCTACCGCCTCGTGGCCTCGTATGTGGGCTACGAAAAACTGATAGTCTGCAGCCAAGCGGGCGACCTCGGCACGCTGACGATGAACGCCTTGCAACTCCGCGAGGTGGAGATCACCGCCGACCGAATCACCGAGGAGGTGGACCGCTTTGTGGTGCTGCCACGGCAAGAGGAGGTCGAGGCCGCCGGACGTACGCTAGTGCTGCTCGACATGCTGAAGCTACCGGGCCTGAAGGTCGACGTGGCGCTGCAGACTGTCTCCGTCGATGGTGGCACGGCTATCCTCCAAATCAACGGCAAGGAGGTGCCCCTCGCGCGGTTGGCCAACCTGCGGGCCGACCAGGTGAAGCGCGTGGAATACAGCAACAACCCCGGCACCCGTTACCTCGACCGCGGTGCTTCCGGCATTATCAACATCATACTGAAAGAACGAGAGGACGGCGGTAGCCTTGTGGCACAGGGCAATACGGCGTTCACCACAGGCTTCGCCAACGGATACCTGATGGGGTCCTACCACAAGGGCAGGAGTGAGGTGGCGCTGGAATACACCCTCGGTTACCGCAACTACCGCCAGGATCCCTCCGAGGAGGAGGACAGTTACCTCGACCCCTCACGCACCGTCACACGAAGCCTGCGCGAGGACCTGCCCTTCTGGTACCTCACCAGCGACCTCAAGGCCGAGTACACCTACCAGCACGACGACAGCACGATGTTCGTGGCCTCGGTGAGTGACGAGTTCTATACCAAAACGCTTGAAGGTGTCGGCACGTTGACCCAAACAGACCGCGGCACGACTACCACCCAAACCACCACACACGACAACTACCAGCGCGGCAACAAGCCCCAGTTCGACCTCTTCTACACCCATAAGATGACCCACGGCCAGAAGGTGGAGTTGAACGTGGTGGGTACTTACTCCAAGGACGATTGGGAGAACACCCTCACCTATCCCGACGCCACCTACGCCACCACCATCCACGGCCACGGCTACGCCCTCACCGGCGAGGGTGTCTACTGTGTGCAGTTCGGCTCGGTTGAGCTGCGGTCCGGACTCCAGTACCAGCACAATTTCGCCGAGAACGACTACGCCGTCCAGAATATCACCACCAGTATGGCCAAGGACAATGCCTACCTCTACGTCGAGGTCTTGGGCTCGATAGGCAGCAAGGTGAGTTATTCCGTAGGCACGGGGGGCAAGTTACTGAATGTCACCGACGGCGTGGAGAGCCAACGTTACCTACGCAACCTCAGCACGGCCCGTCTGCAGTGTCGCATCAGCTCGCGGTGGTCAGTCACCGCAGTGGCGCGGTACACGCCCTCGCTGCCTTCGCTCTCTCAACTATCGCCTGTCTTCCAGCAAAGCGACAATGTGGAGGGCATGACCGGTACTCCCGGACTCAAGCCTAGCGAGACGCTCAGCGGTCGCCTGATGTTGCGCTGGACACACCCACAAGGGTGGTATGTCATCGTTAGCGGCGGCGAGATGCACCAGTTCCATCCCATTGTCTACAGTTACAGCTACGACCCTACGCGAGACCTCTTCGTCCACGCCGCACAGAACGCCTACAGCTGGGACTGCCTCTGGGCATTCGGCGAAGTGGGCGTGAGGGAACTCTGGCAGCGCCTCACTCTCTCGCTCCAGGGCGCCTGCTATCATTACAACTCCACGGGCACCGACTTCTCGCACACCAAGGACAATGTCACCGCCTCGGCCAATGCACAGTTCCACAGGAAAGGGCTGATGGCCGGTGCCAGCTTCACCCTGCTGCCGCTTTGGCAACTCTACGGCGAGAACTTCACGATGAGCGAGATGGAGCAGACCCTCTATGTGCAGTATCGGTGGAAAGGCCTCACCGCCATGCTGATGTGGCTCTGCCCATTCAATCCCCTAGGCTACCGTTATGAAACCATCGGCCTGAGCGCCGTACATCCCTACCGCCATATTAACTGGACGGCCAACAACGGCAATATGGTCGTTCTCGGTCTCACCTGGCAGATGGACTTCGGTCGTCAGTTCAATAAAGGCGAGAAGACTCTACAAAACGGTGGCTACGACAACGGCATGGTTAGATAACGGCTTATAAGCCACCCTCGATGTTGTCGGGCGAATAAAAACTGATGATGTCGGGATCGAATACCTGCTGCGCACCACTGCGCATCACGTCCTCAATAGCGATGCGAGTGCTTTCGTCGATTGTATCGTCGTAGCCCGTGAGGGCGGCAAAGGGCGAAAAAAGGGCGCCTCGTTCCTCAATGGTCATACGGCGATGGTGTGTTGACTGGTGGTGCGGCAAGTTGATTATGTCGTCATAACTGTCGGTCATGCCTTATGTCCTCCTATCTGATTATTGCGGTCGCGTGCTGTGGCACCGTCTTGATAACTTGTAGCCCGTAATATAGCATTCTTGCCGAAGCGTTTCTTTATTTCAATCATTGTCTCCTGCAAGCGACGCTCCTTCTTCAGGCGGGCATCCTCTTCTTCCTGTTTACGTCGCAGCTCGTCGTAGTCGGTGAAGATGTCGAGCTGGGTAGCCTCGTGATGAGGAATGCCATCGCTGGGTTTAAGCAAGCCCACGGCCACATTGAGCCGACGCACCAGCAGATCTCGGTCAACGATGTTGTCGTACAGCTCAGTAATAGTCTTTATTATAATATTTGATGATGAAGTACCCTCTGCCAGTGTAACAGCAGCGGTAGCTGGTTTCGGCACAGCGCGGCCATACCAGTCGTTAACCACAGCGCCGTCATGGTTGACTGCATTCTCCAAGCTCTGTGTATCATAACCGACAAAAAGCGACAGCTGGCTTGTACACAGCCGTTTGTCCACAAGTTTCATGGCCAATGCATCGGCCATCTCGCTGACCACAATGCGCGCCTTGTCGACGGTGTATGGTTCATGCAGCACCTGACCGGAGCTGAAAGAATTGCTCTGTGGACGATAGCTCTTGATAGCGGCAATGGTACAAGGTTCCCAACCCCAGGCATGATCAATAAGCGGTTCTGCCATGACGCCAAAAAGATTGTAGAGCAACTCCTCATTGAGTATGGATTGACGGGCCACATCGCCCATCGTATTCATTCCATGTGCATTAAGCTTTTTTGCAATACCATGCCCTACACGCCAGAAATCGGTCAACGGCTGGTGACTCCACAGCTGCCTCCGATAACTCATTTCATCCAATTCAGCCACCCGTACACCGTCCTCGTCGGCAGGAATATGTTTTGCAACGATATCCATTGCCACTTTGCAGAGATAGAGATTTGTACCAATGCCTGCTGTGGCGGTGATACCCGTCTCGTTCATAACATCACGCACCATGCGCATGGCCAGTTCATGAGCTGTCAAATCATATAGTTTCAAATACTTGGTGGCATCAATAAAGACTTCATCTATAGAGTACACATGTATGTCTTCAGGTGCCACATAGCGTAAGTACACTTTGTAAATGCGCGCCGAATAGTTCATATAAAACTCCATGCGAGGCGGCGCAGCAATATAATCAAGTTCCCATCCAGGGTTGGCTTTCAGTTCGTCGTCATTCACCGAACGCCCTGTGAAGATGCCATCAGGCGACGAACAGAGTCGCTCGTAGTTGATTTCGCGCACACGCTGCACCACCTCGAACAAACGAGCACGTCCACCGATACCATAGGCCTTGAGTGACGGAGTCACCGCCAGACAGATTGTCTTGTCTGTACGGCTGCGATCCGCGACAACAAGGTTTGTTTTCAACGGGTTCAAACCTCGTACTACACACTCGACTGAAGCGTAGAACGACTTGAGGTCAATGGCAATATATCGACGGTCTTCGTCCATATTTAGATTGCAAAGATACACATTTTTTACCGATTCGGAATAATTTACGTAACTTTGCACCTATAATTATGGAACTGAAATTACCCACAAAGGACTGCATCATAGGACTTTCGCCTATGGACGACATCACTGATATGCCTTTCCGCCAATTGTGCAAGGAGATGGGTGCAGACCTTCTCATTACAGAATTCATAGCCAGTGAAGCCCTGAACCGCGACGCAGAAAAAAGCCTGCGTAAGATGCGTTTCACTGAAGAGCAGCGCCCAATTGGCATTCAGATATTCGGCGCTAATGAAGACGAATTGTTGCAATGTATTGACGTGGTGGAACAAGCTGAACCTGATTTCATAGACATTAACTGGGGCTGTCCCGTACGCAAGGTGGCCGGCAAAGGTGCCGGCAGCGGCATACTGCAAGATATACCTAAGATGCTTAGAATTACTGCCTCTATGGTACGTCGCAGCCATTTGCCAGTCACCGTAAAAACCAGAATCGCATACAACGCTGATTCCATGCCCATTACCGACTTTGCCGAAGCCCTGCAGGATACTGGTATTGCCGCACTAAGCATACATGGTCGCACCAAAGCCCAAATGTACAGCGGAGTTACTGACTGGAGCATGATTGGTCAAGTAAAGAACAACCCACGCATAACCATACCCATATTCGGTAATGGCGATATAACAACAGCTTCACAAGCCGCTGATAGCAAGAGACGTTACGGAATCGACGGCATACTCATCGGTCGTGGAGCCATAGGCAATCCCTGGATATTCGAACAATGCAAAAGAGTTTTTGTCGGGCTGCCTGAGAGGGAAATAACCGTAGCCGAACGCGTCGATATTTGCCGTCGCCACTTACAGGCAGCTATCGATTTCAAAGGCGAGCGTACTGCCATCTTCGAGATGCGCAAACACTACGGGTCATACTTTAAGGGACTTGCAGGATTCAAACCCTTCAGACTCGATCTTGTTGCCACCCCTACAGCCAAAGCCACCTTTGCTGTTTTAGAACGCATTTACGAACATTACTCATAACGGTACCAGAACATTATAACACCACTATGAAAAAAATAGAGCTTTTGTCGCCTGCAAAGAATCTTGATTTCGGTCGCGAAGCAATAAACCATGGAGCCGACGCCGTATATATCGGTGCACCTGCTTTTGGTGCACGACAGGCTGCGACCAACAGCATTGGCGATATCGACCAACTGGTACGCTATGCACATCTCTATGGATGCAGAGTCTTCGCTACCGTCAACACACTGCTATTCGACGATGAACTGGAAGTCGCTGTAAATATGATACGGCAACTTCACAACGTAGGCATCGATGCCCTGATACTGCAAGACCTCGGCTTGCTGGAATGCAATCTGCCACCCATCGAACTACATGCCAGTACACAATGCCACAATGCCAGTATAGAACGGATAAAATTCATGGAATCAACAGGATTTAAACGTGTGATACTGGCTCGGGAGACCTCGCTGGAACAAATGGTCCAAATACATCAAGCCACAAATATTGAACTGGAAGCTTTCGTACACGGAGCTCTATGTGTGTGTTATAGCGGCCAATGCTACATGAGCCAATACCTCAACGGGCGCAGTGGCAACCGAGGCAGCTGCTCGCAACCATGTCGCAGCAAATACGACCTCTATACCGACGACGGACATCTGATGATGAAGGACCGGCACCTGCTCTCTCTACGCGACCTCAACGCCTCGCAAAGTCTTGCGGCAATGATAGATGCCGGTATCAGTTCGTTTAAAATCGAAGGACGTCTGAAAGATATTGAATACATAAAAAACG
The DNA here is from genome assembly GCA_017501495.1 of Bacteroidales bacterium. Classification (GTDB taxonomy): domain Bacteria; phylum Bacteroidota; class Bacteroidia; order Bacteroidales; family P3; genus Colimorpha. Next base: position 27,612 of record JAFVWV010000106.1, read on the forward strand.
TCACCGCACACTACCGCCGCCTCCTGGACAACTTGATTGATGAACACGAACGAGCTTCATCGGGCAGGAACACCTTCTTGTTCGAACCAGATGTGGAAAAGACATTCAACCGAGGATATACCGACTATTTCCTCCACGGGCGACATAAGATGGCGTCGTTTGACACGCAGAAGTCGATAGGCAAGCGCGTCGGCGAGGTTACGGCTGTAGGGAGCAGAACAATAAGTGTAAGCGGCAACGAGCCCTTCTTCAATGGCGACGGCCTATGCTTCACCGACAGTGATGGCAGAGTACATGGATTCCTTGTGAACGACGTGAACGGCCGTGTCCTGAGACCAAACACGATGCCAAAAATAGAGGTTGGCACCACCCTTTGGCGTAACAACGACATTCAAATGGAGCGTATACTGAAAGGAAATACCGCCATACGAAAAATAGGAGTAAGCATGCTCTTCTACGCCACACAGCAGGGATTCACACTCGAAATGACAGACGAAGACGGTATCAAAGCCGCACAACACATAGAGGTCGACCATACCGCAGCCGAAAACACATCAAAAAGCACAAGCCTAATAACAAAACAGTTGTCGAAACTGGGCAACACTCCATACAGCACATTAGAGATAATCGATGCCACCCAGGGGCAATATTTCATACCATCGCTGATGCTCAACCAGCTGAGGCGTGATGCCGTGGAGCAACTCTCAAATAACAGAATCGAACACTTCAAGCCTGCAGACACACACCTGCAGCCGAACGACGTCCCCTACCCTGCCGAACGACTCGACTACCGCGCCAACGTGGTGAACAACAAAAGCGAGGCATTCTATAAGCGACATGGAATAAAAGAGATAGAGCGCGGAGTAGAACAGACCGGCGACTATGACGGCAAGGCTTTGATGACAACCAAATACTGTCTTCGCTACGAACTTGGATGCTGCCTGAAGGGCAAAAGCGCAGGAAAGCCCAAGCTGGACATAAAGCCCTCTGACACATTGATATTGCGCAATAACGAGCGGCGTTTCAGGCTCGAATTCGACTGTGGCAATTGCCTGATGAAGATTTTTAAATGCTGAACAAAGCAGCAACAGCGACACCGAGTATCATCAACATCGCAACAAAAGCCCACCGACGCTGACGTACCGGCACCAGCTGCCTACCGAACATAACGCCGAGAAAACCCAGCAAAGTACATAGAATCAGCATCGGCCAAATGCATCTTCCAGCGTGAAACACACTATCGGCATAGCCTATGCCTATGCCTATGAGAAAAACGTTGATACCTGTAGCAAAAGCCATCAGCATCACCCTGCCGAAACCTGCAAGGCTGAAAACCGTAAGCCGCGGTTCGCGCCGCAGGTATGGAAACACACCACGCACACTGACAAACAACGCCAAAGCGAAGAATATCCAATTATTGGCACTCTGGAAGGCCGCCGGATCACCGGCCAACTCGAAGCGGAGCGCGCTGCCCAGCCATGCACCAAACCACAGGAAAAAGGCATGGACGAAAGCAACTCCAAACGACATCAACAGACCTAAACTGAGACGCACTTTAGAGGCTTCAACACAGCGGCGGAAAAGCAGCATATTCATAATGCCGAAAGCCAATGCGATGACAATATAAGACACTATAGACATGATTCTATGACTTTTGTGAGGTTGATAAAATCGGCCGTGGAGAGCTGCTCGGCACGTTTGGCAAGGACTTCGACGGACACGCTTTCGACAGGTAGCGATGCGGAACGCAAGGCATTGCGCAAGGTCTTGCGGCGCTGATTGAAGCCAGCCTTCACCACACGGACGAACAATGCTTCGTCGCACGATAGCGTCTGCACCCCGTTGCGACGCAAGCGGATAACGGCCGACTTGACCTTGGGCGGAGGATTGAAGACGTTCTCGTGTACGGTGAAGAGATATTCAATATCGTAAAAGGCCGAGAGCAATACCGAAAGGATGCCGTATGTCTTGCTGCCTGGACCTGCCGCCACGCGCTCTGCCACCTCTTTCTGGAACATGCCAACCACCTCGGTGACACTCTGCCGACAGTCGAAAACACGGAACAATATCTGCGACGAAATATTGTACGGGAAGTTGCCGATGATAGCAAAACTCTCATGGAACAAAGCACTTAGGTCAAACCGAAGGAAGTCACCCTCTATGACATGCAGCGAGGGATAGTGATCATGAAGGTAGGCAACACTTTCGCGATCGATTTCTATCACATGGAAATCGGTATCAGCCCTGTCGATCAAGAACTTGGTAAGCACACCCATACCGGGGCCGATCTCGATAACACTGTGCGACTCCGGCGAAAGGCTGTCGACAATGCGGCGTGCAATACCGTCATCTGTGAGGAAATGCTGGCCGAGAAATTTCTTTGCTTTTACTTCAGTCATTTTACTTTCAGTGCATTATAACGTTTGCGGGCTTTGTCGACATAAAGGCTTGCGGGGTAGTCTATAAGTATGCGTTCATAGCATTGGAGAGCGACGTCGGGGTTGCCGAGCTGCTGCTCGTTGAGCTCGGCGCGGAGCATCAAAGCATCGTCGGCAGTGATGTCGTAGGGGTAAAACTCGACAAGGCGCTGCAGCAGACTGTCGGCGTCGGCATAGCGAGCCTGCTTCATCCTTATTTGGGCTTTGCGCATTAGCACCTCGTCGAAAATCGGGTGGGAAAGCGAACTACGCTGCACCGCGTCGAAGCCGTCCCATGCCGAATCAAGCATGTTGCGGTAGAGCAGCAGGTCGGCATCGGCGAAGAGTTCGAGGGTGCCGTAGGTGCTGTCGTCTTCCATATTGTCGGATATCAGGAGCGAAAGCTCCATGGCATCGTTGGCTATAAGCTTGCTGGTCGACGCGCGCAGCACCTTTAGCTGCGAGTTGGCCCACTGGAAGTCATGGTTATAGTAAGAGAGTTTTGCGTTCTTGAATTTTGCGCGCGCGCCGAGTATGTCTTCCTTGTTGGCTTTCTCGACCTGCATGTAGAGCAGCGAGGCGTCCCACACTTCGCCGGCGAAAAGCAACAGATCGGCCAGCTCAAGCTTCACCTCGTCGCGGAGAGCCGGCTTCAAGCGGGGCAGCTCAAGCACATCGTCGAGCATACTGACGGCTGCCTGTGCATCGCCTCCATGATATGCCATAAGCGCGGCATAATGGCGCATGAGCGGAATGGTACGTTCGTTTTTGCCCAGTTCTGCAAAAGCCTGCTCATAGCGCTGCTTGAGGGCGGCAAGGTCGGACGGCGCTACCTTGTAGTTGTGGTTGATGCGCGCAAAAGCCACCTCCAACTCGCCCACACGGCTCTCAAAATAGTACGGGTTGTCCTGACCTTTGCGCTGAACGTAGGCATATCCCTCGGCAGCAACGTCGAGGTCGCCGTTGCTCTGCGCTATGCGCGCCACACGCACCACCGGTTCGGCATTCATGTCGGCAAAGCGCGCGTCTACGGCTTCGGCCTGCTCCAATGCGAAGCGGAAGTCGCTCTGCTGGAGCGAGAACCATATCATCATCTCCAGATAGTTCTTGTTCTCCGGGTGCTCTTGCACACGGCTAACCAAAGCTGCACGCACACCGGAAGCCAGACGTCCGTCAGGAGCCTCCTGCAGCGCATGTTGCATCGAAATCTGTATGCTTTTCATCATACCCGGCTGCTTGTCAAGCAGGTCGAAGTACTCCTGTGTCATGGACTCATAGTCGCCAGCCTGCTGGTAGACGGCCACCAGCTCCTGGAAGTAGAGCTGACGATTGCGGGTCTTTTCGCGTGCGGCAAGATAGGTGCGGGCCGCATAGTCGGCACGGCCGGCCGAGAGGAAAGCCTGGGCCAGCTCGGGAACAGGTTGCAGATTTGAACTGACAGCCCCAATGGCACGATCGTAGCACTTGAGGGCTTTTTTCTCTTGCTTCTGACGCTCATAGATGCCACCCTCGTCGACCAAAAGGTAGAGGTCTTTGGGATTGGCCTTGATGCGCCGCTCCACCAGTCGCTGTGCATCGCGATACTGCCCAAGTTCGAGATAGGAGCGCAGCAGGCGCTGATAGTAATACTTGATTGTCGAACGTTGATAGAGGCCCTCGTATATCTGGGCAGCCTGCTCGTACTCGGCACGGTCGAAGTAATAGGCAGCCAACTGCTCGTCGCTTTGCTGGGCGGCAACAGTCAGCGTCATGGCCATACAACATACTATCAGCAGTATACACTTACGCATCGGTACAAAAAAACCGGACTTTTGCATCCGGTTTCTCATTCATTCATTTTTGGTGACCCAGCTGGGGCTCGAACCCAGGACCCCAACATTAAAAGTGTTGTGCTCTACCTGCTGAGCTACTGAGTCATCGTTTTCTCTGATGCCTCGCGGCCTCAAAATCGAGGTGCAAAAGTACAACTTTTTCGCAAATTGGCAAAATATTTTTTGTCGAAGCCGCAATAAAATAACATCATCTCGCACGTTGTCAGACTAATACATACATCCGATTTTTTGCAGACAATGCACTTTCCGGCGCCATAAAAAGGCCTCGGACCATATTTATTTTGCCATTTTCGACCTACGAGGCAATGCTCCTCACAGCACACATCATATAAAACCGGGACTGCCGTCGCGGCAGGACCCTGCAGTGTCAAGGTCGGTCCGCAAAGACGGGCCTTCATCATCGACATGCGCCGCATCCTGCACACCACCGTTGTTCGACGCCGCAATATCGACGAATTCCTGCCAGTTGGCATCGGCTTTGTGGTAGCGCGAACGGTCTTCGAAATGGTTTACGCGACCCTCGCCGATATAGGTGCTCCCCGATGCGCGTCCTGCACGGTCGACCACAAAGCCATAGAGATGCACCACCACGCCGCTCCACTCAGCCGGAAGGCTGATACTCACACGCTTGCAGCGCCGCTCGACCGGAGCCGAAAGCAGACCGTCGGCCAACACAGGCGCATAGACATATAGGTAGACAAGGTCGTCGCCCGAAGCGCGGCCCAACAGACTGTTTTTCTCAAAGTCGACACTTACCACCTCGCCAGCCTCAAACCGCGGCTCGCGGAAGTAGACATCGGCCGCGTGGCCCTCTGCCAAACGAAGCCGAGCATAGTCGATGTCAACGCTGTCGCCCACGCGGCGGAAATGACGCTTATTGTTGAGAATAAAATAATTGCCCTCGGTCATTCCAGCCTGGTCGGCCTGCTGGCGCAACCCCAGACGCAGAGCCTCCTTGGCGCGCGAGGCAAAACGTACCATGCTGACAAACCAGTCGCGCTGCTGCTGCTGGCTCTCGGTGTTAGGGTAATTGAAATGCTGCGGCAAGCTGCGCAGGCATGCCCGATGCTTCCACATATAGCCCACCACCGACCCTACACGTCCGCTCAGCGGCCCACCGATTCCTTGTGATATCTTTGCCATAATCAGGTCTTTTTTTTGTAACATGATAACGGTTCCCGGGCAATATTATTGTGCACATAGGGAAAAAATATAAAAGTATGAAAGAAGAATTATAGAAGAAGCTACAGGACTGAAATAACACACGCCCAATACCTTGTCTGCAGCACCAACCAACTTGTTTTTATCTTTTCATTCAAAAATAATTCGCATTTTTTTCCACGGCATGGATGCCCCGGGACGCGACACGAACTGCCGGAACACATATCCACGAAAATTCAACTTTCACTTATGGCAATACGTATACACCAAAAAGCAATTCTCGGCACAATGGTGAAAGTTGCAACCCCAATCCGCGAGGGGTCATTTTATAGTTCACTGTATATTAATACCTTACCCCAACCATAGATGGCACCTCTTGCCTCGTTGTACGCTATATGTACGCTACTTGTACAGTACTTGTACGTTTATAAAGCGTACAAGTACTGTACATATACTGTACAAGTACTGTACAACGGGCGAAGAGGACCCCTGCCAGACCGTCGCCATACGGCCACCGGATTTTGCTGTACAAAAGTTAAAGTTTGTTAAAAACGCACACCCTGTGTCACAAAACGGGGTAGAAAAACGTCTTTATATAGTATGAAAAGAAAATGCACAGAGCCCTCCCGCCCATGAAAAACAGCTAAACGCTCCGGTGGCATCAAACGGACATAATCACACACGGCCGCCGCCGCACGAGCCAGATTTAGGAAGAAAAAACAGGTAGTTACTATATCGACCGGCAATGGCCTGACTTGAAAGATTACGCCTACAGAGCATTAGAGGGCACCGAGAACGGCGCTGAGAGCTGGGCACTCCTGTTCACCACTGAATATACCTTAACCGTGTACAAAATAGCAGTCGGCATGATATCATAAGAGCAGTTGAATGACTAACAACGCCGATCAACCTGCGGATAGTGCAGTGGAAGTCGCGCACCCATTATTTAGATGGTTCGTGGCGCTCATATGACGAAGAAATCGGGTTCTGGTACCTTTTCCCGATAATAGAGCCCAATCCCGACACGTCAACTACAGACACTACGCATGCCGGCATCGGACGCCTGACGCCCGTGGAGCGCAACACCGTGGTTTCGCCCAACCCGGCCACAGGGACGGTGCGAGTGGCGTCAGGCTTCGGCTTGCAGCACATCGAGGTCTACGACGATGCCGGGCGCCGCGTCTACGACGCAGAGGCCTCAGGCATGCAGGCGCATATCGACGTCGGCTCGTGGCCCCGTGGCGCCTACACCGTCCACGTACGCACCGCCGTCGGCACCGCCATAAAGAAGTTGCTCGTGCAGTGAACTCCAGGCAAAAAATATTTTTCCCGGCATTATAAAATAAAAGTTGTATATTTGCCCTGATGAATACACACAGTATTCATCAGGGCAAAATCATTTAATATCACTGAAAATCATGGAAATGGAAATAAAAATCAGACAAGGACTCGGCGAGCTGAAATTCAACATGCCGGTAGAAGAAGCTGTAGCTCTGCTCGGCACCGCCAACGAAGTTGAGAACATCGACAATGCCGCCGACGAAACAACAACCGTGCTGCGCTACACAGACATGGGATTGACACTCTTCTTCGAAGGCGAGAACCCCACGCTGGCATGCATCGATGTGGCCAACGAAGACTGCACACTGCTGGGCGAAGATGTCTTCGACCTCGACGAACGGCAACTGGTGCAACTTATGGTCAAAAACAACTACACAGAGCAAGATGTTGACGAAGAAGACTGGGGCGAACGACGCGTCAGCTTCCCAGAGGGCAACATCGACTTCTATTACGACGAGGGCGAACTGGTGTCAATAATCCTCGGAGCATGAAGCCGCTTTTCAGCACAGCATACATGCCACCAATAGCCTATATGGCAGCATTGGCACACTGCAAAGAGGCCGAAATAGAAACAAAAGAGACTTTCCCGAAACAAACCTACCGCAACCGCGCAGCAATAATGACCGCGGGGGGGATACGCACGTTGACAGTGCCAACCATACGCAGCAACCACACCACTACCGACGAGGTGCTGATAGACTATAAAGAGCGATGGAACGTCATACACCTGCGCACAATCAAAGCAGCATATAGTGCTTCCCCTTACTACCTTTACTACAAGGACGAACTGGAAGCCCTGGTCATGCAGCAACACCGAAGACTGATCGACCTTAACACAGAGCTATTGCGCTGGCTCGCCCAGAAAACGAAAATTGATTGCCACATAGAGTTCACCACCGACTGGCATCCACCCATAGGCGACAAAAGCGACTTGCGCTATAGCTTTTCGCCAAAAACGCCCTACCCCACCGACAGCCACAAACCATACTACCAGGTATTTGCAGACCGTATACCATTCACGCCCAACCTCAGTGTAGTGGATTTGCTGATGAATCTCGGTCCAGAGGCAGCCGTATACCTGAAAAACATATCGTAACTATCATAGACCAAAAGAAATAGCCCCTTTGTTCCGCGCGAAACAAAGGGGCTGTTCTATTTAGCAAAAATAAGAAGCAACACCGATACATCTGCGGGCGATACGCCGCTTATGCGTGAAGCCTGACCGATTGTAATCGGGTGCATACGCGAAAGCTTTTCACGTGACTCGTAGCTCAAAGCTGTCAACGAGAAATAATCAAAATCAGCAGGCAAAGCTATATCCTCGAACTTAAGAATACGATTGGCCACATCATTCTCCTTCTCGATGTATCGTTGGTACTTAATAGAGATCTCCACTTCTTGAACCACATCCTCCGGGAGTGTCCGTATGGCATCAGAAACAGATGGGGCAATGGATGCAAGGTCCTGCAGCGAGAATTCCGGACGAAGCAGTAGCGAAGCCAGCCGTACACGTTGGCTCAGCGGGGCCGAACCTTTTTCTGCAAGCCACATATTGACCTCTGACGGAATCACCTGAGTGTCCTCCACCATCTGTGTAAGACATGCCTCCTGGGAAAGTTTCTTTTCCAAACGACGCATTCTATCGTCATCTGCCAATCCGATAGCATGTCCCAATGGGGTGAGCCGCTGATCGGCATTGTCTTGCCTCAAAAGAATACGATATTCGGCACGCGAAGTGAACATACGATATGGTTCGTCCACCCCCTTGGTAACCAAATCATCTATAAGGACACCAATATACGCCTGCGACCGGGAGAGGACAAACGGAGAACGCCCCTGCACTTTGAGAGCCGCATTGACACCTGCCATGAGACCTTGGCACGCAGCCTCCTCATAACCAGTCGTACCATTTATTTGTCCAGCAAAAAACAGTCCTTCAACCATCTTGGTCTCAAGGGTATATCCAATCTGAGTCGGTGGAAAATAATCGTACTCTATGGCATAGCCAGGCTTGAAAATTCGAGCATGCTCGAAGCCCTCTATCGTATGCAATGCAGCTAACTGCACGTCCAACGGTAGCGATGAGGAGAAACCATTGAGATAATAGCTCTGAGAACGCCAACCTTCGGGCTCAACAAATAGCTGATGATGATCCTTGTCGGCAAAGCGGTCTATCTTGTCCTCGATTGAAGGACAGTAGCGTGGGCCGCGCCCCTGAATGCGTCCGGTAAACATCGGCGAATGGGAAAAGCCCGTACGCAGCACTTCATGAGTACGCAGATTGGTATTGGCGATATAGCATGGCTTTTGTTCCGTAAGAGCCATGGTATCAGAGAAAGAGAACTTGGCAGGATGCTCGTCGCCTGGCTGGACCTGAAGGCGGTCGAAATCAATGGACCGGCCATCTATTCGTACCGGAGTACCCGTCTTGAGACGTAAAACATCAAAACCCAGACCACGCAACCGATCGCTCAAACCAACAGCAGGCGGCTCCCCTACCCTGCCACCGCTCCAGGACTCTTCTCCGATAAACAGGCGCCCATTAAGGAAAGTGCCACTGGTCAGCACAACAGCTTTTGCCGGAATAGTATGCCCCATGCGAGTTATGACACCGGAGACAGCCTTACCGCTCATCTGAATGTCCACGACCTCATCTTGCCAAATAGACAAACCAGGTATATTTTCAAGCACTTGGCGCCAATTTAGCGAAAAAAGCATTCGATCACATTGCGCACGCGGGCTCCACATTGCCGGCCCTTTAGATCGATTGAGCATACGGAATTGGATGGACGACCGGTCGGTCACGATACCAGACCATCCACCCAAAGCATCAATCTCTCGGACAATCTGTCCCTTTGCGACACCACCCATAGCGGGATTGCATGACATTTGGCAAATTGTGTCGAGCATCTGCGTTACGAGCAAGACTTTAGAGCCCATCCGAGCCGCTGCCGCTGCCGCTTCTGCCCCGGCATGGCCGGCACCTACAACAACTATATCATAAGCCTCAAATATCATAGTCTATGATACTTATACTTATTGTTCCGCGAGAAACATATCGTTCCACAATACCAAAGCTTCCTCTTCCTGACGACGCATCTCCATTGCCTCCGTCTCACTTTTGTCACCCTGACCAAGAAGGTGAAGAACACCATGAATAATCACTCGGCGTAATTCATGTTCAAACGATACGCCAAAAAGCGTTGCGTTCTCCCCTACTCTCTCTATGCTAATCATTATATCTCCCGAGATAAGGTTTGCAACCACATAGTCGAATGTGATGATATCGGTATACGTATCATGATTAAGATAGCGCTGGTTGACATCGAGCAGATACTCATCGTCACAAAAAAGGTAATTTATATTCCCGACCTGTCCACCACGACGAACGATGACGGCAGAAACCCATTTTCGCAAATTTGTCTCGTTCGGGAGCTTAAAATCTCTATTTTGAACAGAAAACCGGATTGCCATACCACAGAATCTACAATACTGATTTACAAATAAATAAACTAAAATAAACGCAATTATTCCTCATTTTCCGCAGCGTATTTTTGCTTCAGCAGGACATTTTATCAAGGTAGGCGATGCAGAATGAGGAATCAATCACTTCATGCAGCCACCATTTGATAGTGTTCCTGCAGCACGGAGACTCGCTCTAGCGCATCGGCAGGATCAATACCATTGACTTCAAATTCGAGTCTCACCTTCCGACCACCTTCTTCGAATACCAACCGATCTGCCAATTGGTGCATGACGAAGATACCTTCACCTGCCATTTGATCGTCGGATGGCAAATCACCATAGCGCGAATAATCAAAACCATGTCCTTCATCGACCACCTCGACATAGATGCCACCGCGGCAGGTACCAAAGGACAGCGTTACGTGTTTGGACGAATCAGATCCATTGCCATGCAAAATAGCATTTTCCACAGCTTGTAACACAGCTACGGACACTGTAGAGTAGTAGCTGCCCACATTATATTCGCGACAAAAATGGAAAAGACGCTCCTCAACCTGAGGCAAATTATCAATATCAGACTGTATTACAAATGATTCCGTCATATAGCAAGGTATCTTTACACGCTACAAATTTACACAATATTTTTTGAATAGTTAACTTGTGTGCAAATATTTATTCACCATTGCGGTAAAAATACTCATTGACTTTGTCGCGATAGTAGGGAGAGAGGGTAGGGGGAATCGTACGTAGCTGGTCTGTGGCAGGTATCATCTGCTTGTTATATTTCTCAAGTTCTGCCGGCGAAGGCTGGCTGTAGATGTCGCCGGCCTCGTGGCTCTCGCGGCGTTCCTCTTTTTCGCGTTCCATTTCGGCTTTCTCATGCTGCAGCAGACGTGTCATTATCTGTTGCTGCCGTTGGATTGTCTGATGCGTAATAGTCCGGTTGACGAGGTCGGTCTCTGTCTGCTCCATTTGCCTCATCATTTGATCTATTTCCTTGGCCAACTTGCTGTTTCCTGCATTTTGCTGCTTCATCTCCTGACCGTATTCCTGCATCATGCGACGTATCATTTCCTGCTGGGCAGCCATTTTCGCAAATTCCTCACTTAAAGATTGTTGTTGTCCTAATTGATGGCGCCCGCCCTGCTGTTTGCCCTGCTTGTCGAGCTGCTTCTTCAAGGCTTCCATTTGCTTGTTCAGCTCTTGCTGCATCTGACGCATCGACTTGGGCGACGGCTTATTGCCAGGATTATTGCATTGTTGCGTACTCTTGCCTTTGTTTTTGCACTGTCCGCTCTTTTTCTTCTGGCTGTTCTGACGCATCTGATCCTGCATCTTGTCGAGGCTTTCAGCCAGCACAAGTGCCAGATTATTAAGCGATGTCATACTGTACTGCATCGAGCGTGCCGCCTGAGTATTCCTATAGTTGCCGTAAAAACTCTGATTCATATTGAGCAGGCCGTCGAGCGATTGGGCAACATTACTGTTTACCTGCGCCACTTCTTTAGTTATGGCCGAAGCAACTTGAATTTGCCGCTTGGCCATCGAACGAAGCGAATCCTCTACGTTGCGGAAATCGTCTTTGACACGGTTCTGCCTCGATATGATTGTTTGATAGCGAGGATCTTGTATGTAGATACTATTGATATCGCCAATCAATTCTTCCTGGTTGAAAGACAAATGGACCAAATTCTTCAACAGCTGGCGCACCTCCTCGGCATCCTCGGCCAGGTCTTCCTGCTCGGCATCGACCTGGGCCTCTGCCAAAGCTTCGCTCAGTTGCTCCATTTCGTCGGCAGCCTGTTTCTGCTTCTTTCCGGCATCTTTATTCCTGCCTTTTTGCAGGCTCTGTTGAGCTTCATTCTGGTGCTGTTCAACTTGTTTTTCAAGTTCTTCAGGCACTTTGAAATCAGTGCTTGGATCGAGATTTGTATAGTCTTCTTTTATCTGGTTTATATCGTCTTTCAACTGTTGGAATCTGTCGTTCAATTCTTGCTGCTTCCCTTGCAGAGCCTCGTTGTCTCGACCCTTGGTCTGCTCCGTTTCACGCGAAACATTACGCTGTTCTTCGGCCAATTTATCCATCTTCTGGATAGTCTGTTCCACCCTTTTTTCCACCTCGAGGCGCTTCATCAACTCTATATTTTGGTCCAGCTGTTTCTCCAGCTCGGCATTGTCCATTTTCAGCTGTTCCAATTCCTGCTGCACCTTCTTCTTGTCCAGTTCTTTCATCATGCGATCTATCTCGGCCATGGTCTCCTTCATCTTCTCGTCCATTACCTCGTTCATCAGGCGGTCGAGTTCGCGCTGTTTTTCCATAAGCTGCTCACTCTGTTCACGATACTTCTGCTCCAAACGGTTGTTTTCTTGTATCTGCTGCTGCATCTGCTGCATCATCTCGCGCACTTGCTTCTGCTTCTTCTGAATCTGCTCCAAATCCTTTTTATCCTGCCACTCCAGATCTTTCTTGTCTACCAGACGGCGCATCATCTCGTTGATTTCTTCCTGCAGTTTTTGCAGCTCACTCATCTGTGTTTCAGCACTTTGCCGCACCTCCGAATTTCCACGGTCCAATATCTGCTCCAACTCTTCAGCTGTCGGGATTTTTATTTCGAACACCTGCGACTTGGTGGTCTTTGGACCATGTATGGCATCATTGTCCGAAACCTCGAACCAATAGCCCAGCACATCGCCTGGTTCGAGAACGATTTCGGCCGTATTGAAGCTGAAATAAAACTCCTGAGAAGCCTCGCCCTGTTTCAGGCCTATTTCGGCCTCGCTGACGGCCTTTCCCGCCGTGTCGGCACCATTGGTCGTCCGGTGCACAAAAACGAGCCGAGAGAAGCCGTAATCGTCTTTTACGCGGCCGCGGAACAATCTGCGGTCAGGATGCAGCGAGTCCACAACCTCTTCCACCGCTATCAGCGGCGCCGCGTCGGCGATGGCCGAGAGGCTGTAACTGATGGTGTCGGTGCCCGTGGCCCATGCGCTACGGGCTGTGATGCCGTAATCCATGCCCTGCATCACACGACGCACGTGCTCCACCCGCCCGTTGGCGTCGGGCGTGAGGGTCACCTCGCCGCTGCCGGTGCAGAATGTCAGTGCAGCGACATCCTTGGTTTGGAAAAGCCAGCGCACGGTAGTGCCCTCTGGTACGGCAGCATCGCCCACACCCACAAGCGTCTCGCCCGGACGGCCTGTATAATCCGGATAGTTGAGCACCATTCGCAGGTCCGTCAGCTGCGGCAGGGCACGCATCTCGATGGTCCACCCGTCGGCGACCACACCTGCAGCTTCAAGGCTGAAGGGGAGCGAGCGGTTCACCTTGCGGAAAGTATATCTGAAGAGGATGGGGGAGAGGCGCTCCATGCGGTAGCGACGGCCTTCAACCACGACAAAAGCCTCGGCGGGCAGCGCCTCGCCATGCACCTCGACGCCGAGTTCGAAGTCGTCGCCCTGGTTGACTACCAGCGAATCGTTTGTCAGCGCAAAGTGGAAAGGTTGCGGGCGCTCAAAGGCAGTGTTGTAGTTGGCTATGCGGCGCGTGGGGCCTGTCACCGTCTGCGGCGCCGCCAGCAGCAGCACCGCCAGTACCGCCAACGGCGGCAGCGCATAGCGCAGGTAGCGGCGGTTCTTACGCAAATCGATAGCGCTCAGCAGCGGCACCGGCCGCAACTGGGCTGTTTTCTGCTCGATGGCGGCGAGCAAGAGCGAAGAGTCTTTTCCGGCCTCCCCGCTTTCCATCAACTGCAGCAGATTGAGCAACTTGTCTCCCACCTCGGGGAAATGGCGTCCAACGATGCGGGCGGCCTCTTGGCGGCCAAGCCGACGGCGCGAGAGGCCGTACATCTTCAGCAGCGGCCTCGCCACAAACCATGCAGCCACCGCAGCCACCGCAGCCAAGCCACCCCAGAAAAGCACACCTCGCCAAAGGCTCGACAGCCAGCCGAAATGCTCCAGCAGGACCACTGCCAGATACAGCACCCCGACAATGCCCACGGCATACAACAAGCCACGAATCAGCAAGTTCTTATAATACTTGCGGATAAAGGCATCCAATGCCTGCAGTATGTCCTGTTGCGGTCTCATGCACTTTGATGGTCTAACTGAAAATAACGCCATACAGACGCTAATATTGTGCACACGCGCAACAAAAATAATCGCTCGGTGCCGGCGTAGTAGTGCTTGGTGTAGCCGTGCATCCCCATCACCAAATAAGGCGAGGGGTATAGTGTCGGGCGGTCGAGCGCAGCCGATGTGTGCTGCAGTTCGGCGTTGACGTCCATCTCGCTGTTGCGCCCTGTCAATTTAAGGGTGCGCTCGCCTGTGTAGTCGTAGGTGTAATAGCTGTAGTTGTCGGCATCGACGGCGGCATGCATGCGGTTCGCTCCACAAGGTCGCGGGCCACAGCAGTCGGCAGTCCAGAACAGATGCCTGCTGCCGAGCCAGGAGCCGTCGTCCTTTGCCGTATTGCACTGTCCGAGGTTTCCGGCCCTGTCCCATTGCAGGTCGTATAGTCTTTGATTCTCCGTATCCTTGATCCTGCGTGGCGCATGAGGCTGGTAGGTGTTGCAATAGACAATGCCGGTTTCCTCGTCGCGCTGCTCATTGTATTTGACCTCATTCAGCGGTATTCGCTTCCCCTTACGGGGTGCATTGCCTGTGAAAGTGAAGGGGTAAAACCGCATGGTTTGAGGGCGGTTTTGCGAGTCAGTATTATGTGCAGATGTGGTCAAATAGGTGTTTTTAGGTGGGGGGGCGTAAAGAAATGTCCAACTTTGAGGCTTCACTTCATTCCCAGCCTCCTCTTTAATTCTTGTTCATCAAAAAATCAGCCAACTGGATAGAGTCAATAGACTCTGTACGCTCTATATCAAAAAAAACATTCCGTCCATCGAGAATATTAGCTCGTATTTTTTGTCCTGCAATTGATACATCCCAAAGATAAGTGCTCTCAATTCTTTTGTCTATTTCACGATACGAGTACATCCAAATTCGAGCAAATACCATATAGCAGGAATCACTTTTTATAAAATAGTTATCATCATTCACGCCGGGGATTGTCCGTCGACTGACATTTGTAGCATACTTACAATAAAATTTTACTGCCTTTAATTTCTCCATGTCATCATGTTCGTAGCACCTAACTCTGCCTGTGCATATTCTATCCACCAAGATTAGTCCATCAATCTCTTTGTCACCTTCTTGAATAAAACAACACGAGTCTTTAGGGAAATAGTAAATCCCATCCTGATTGAAAATAATCAATCCGTCAGAAAAACACTCCATGTTAACATTAGGTATGGACTTATAATAGGAGCAACAACCTCCACAAAATAACACTAATGATAAAATTATAGGCGCAACTTTTCTCATGGTTTACTGAATTTCGGGTGCGGGGTTTTTTGCATGATTTATCAATTTATTTGTATACTCAATATCTATCTTCTTGTCAAGTAAAATATAGGGACTTGTCCCCATTTCTTGGTTTCCAAAATAGTCGATATAATTTTGATAATGTGTTTCATCCAAATCCGAGGAAAAACCAGGATTCCATCCCATAAGGTCTTTCTCAAACCCTTCAAATGAAGTGTTGTAGCCTAAATATCTATCAGAAAGACCTAGCAAATGTCCTGTTTCATGAAGGACTCCCTTATAGCGACCAGGAAGAAGATCATCCATATTGATATTACTATAAGACCCTGTCGTTTGCTCCATTAAGGTTCTAGTTTCTACATGATAATCACTCTTGCATTGTGTCCCCGATCTCCCCGGAGTATTCGGATTCAATGACATAACATTATCACCCGGCTCAAGTTTTGTCGATTTATCGAGAACTTTATATGTAACATCAAATTGAACAGTAACTCCATTTAATGTTTTGGGTGTTAGCTCACGTTTAGCCCAGTAATTATAGTTTTTAGCAAGATTATTCAGTTTGCTCCTGCTATAAACTTTAGGAGAATCAGTAGTCAAATAAATTGTCGTCTGAATGGTAATCGTTTTCTGCTCTCCTTCATTATGAATGATAACCCTTCCATCTCTACCATCCGGATCTACCAGTTTCACAGGATTCCACGCACAGTAGGCGTAGGGGCTGATGCTTGGGTATTTATCCGCCATCGGGTCGACGCTAAGCCACATGGTCATCAGCTCGTGGTCCATGTATCGGGCGCCGAAGTAATGGAAGCCGCTCTCGTAGTCCTTCTCTTTCCCGTTGAAATTCGATGGGGGAAACGACCATGAGATGGCATATTTGGGGGAGAGGGGTTTATTCATTCTGTTATTGCTTTCATTTAGTCATTCTCCGTTGGTACGGATGCCTGTTCCAACTGCCCATTCAGCACTCTGTTTCATCACACACTGTAGTCTACTATTTTGTATAAAAACCAATCTTTTTCAACAAAAACAAAAAAGAAATAAAGTAGAATTCCTGTATCATTTATCCTGCAACGTATTACTGCATTTCGATCGCATACATCTTCCTTAATGTTTTCGTACATTGAAAAGTCTACACATTGCCAGGACTCCCTATAAAGTTCCAGTGTATCTATCTGCTCAATGTAATTTGTTTCATCTTCATTGCATTGTATTAACATGACAGAATCTACAACATGTGAAGATTGAAATGTGCAATCATTCGTAAATTTGGCAAAGAAGTTGTCAAAATTATCATTAGATTGACCGCAAACACATATGGAAGGAACGGTCATAATGAGAAATAAAATAAAATGTTTCATTTTTTATTCTAATGCATTGGGGGTTCTTTTGTCTTCAGTAATTTTTACTTCCTTCAATGTAATTATATTATCCAAAGCTTTTGAGTCAATTATTTTTTGAGGGTCAACAATATTGTCCATATCATTACCCATACCCATTGTGGGATCAATTGAAATCCAATTGCCATCAATGTTCATTTGTATGTCATAATGCAAATGGCTCGGATAAGCATCTTCTTTTCCACGTCCACTTCCCCCCATTGTTGCAATCACATCAGACTCGGAAACGACATCGCCATTCGCAACATTAATTGACTCTAGATGAAAGTATCTTGTCCTCAACTTCCCATTAGATGCTGTGATGGTAACAGTTCGTCCCTCACCGCCTTTCGTATCATTTTTCACAGATGCCACACCGTTATGAGTTGCAAGGATTGGGGATCCTTGATCTGTGTTTCCGCCGCCAGAATAATTTATATCAAGACCTTGATGGAATTTACTCGCTCCCGGTATACCTGTATTACGATGGCCAAACCAGGAGTCAACTTTTACATACCATCCCTTGTACGAATCTGCCAGAGGGATTGGCCGTTGTCCATCAGGATCCACCAGCTTCACGGGATTCCAAGCACAGTAGGCGTAAGGAGAAAGGTTCGGGTATTTGTCGGACATCGGGTCTACCGACAGCCACATGGTCATCAGCTCGTGGTCCATATAGCGGGCACCGAAGTAGCCATACCCAGTTTCAGCGTCTCTCTCTTTGCCGGCGAAAGTGAATCGCTCACTGTAGCCGGAGATACGCTGGTCGACATAGCGTTCGCCGTAGGGCAGGTACTGCAGGTGCTGCACGGCATTGCCATGTGCGTCGGTTATCCATGAAGCAGAACCGAGGTGGTCGGAATGGTAGAAGAACACGTCGTCTTCGACGCCATTGTTGTAGTCTTCTTCCATTTGCCTCACCATATCGCGGAATGCATGGTACAGGGGCGTCCTGGCCAACGCATGGATGCTGTCAGGTATGCCGTATATGTCTCGGCTCAATGCCTCGCTGCCGTTTACGCTGCTTCTTATGCATAGGGTGTCGTTTGGCGGCATATAGCGTGACCTGACCTGAAGCGTGCATTGTTCAAACAAGGCATCGGCTCTGGATTGCAGCTTGGAATTGTCTTCCATCACCGAGTCGAGGGCGTTGAGGCCGCCACCGCCCATGCGCGCCGCCAGCCGTTCGGTGCCTGCATAGTAGTGCTTGGTGTACCCCCAGTTGGTCAGCACCATATAGGCCGAGGGGTACATGGTCGTTTCTTTCAGGATGGAACAGGATACAGGGGCGTTCGCATTGATGTCCATGACTTTGTTCTGGCCCGACATCTTCAACCTGCGTTCACCATTGTGGTCATAAACATAATAGGCGTATGCTTTATAGTCAACGGAGGTATGCATGCGATTGTCCTCCGTCCAAAAGAGAAAACGACCGTGGTCGTATAGCGGCCTCTCGCCGCAGACACTTATCTGGCCGAGGTTTCCGGCATTGTCCCAGCGCAGATCGTACAGTCTTCTGGATATGCTGTCGTATATGCGCCGGACTGCATGGGGCTGGTAGGTGTCGCAATCCTTGCCGATAGAGACTGCAGTATGGCACCGCATGGTATGCGTGCGATTTATCCATTCGGTTTTATGTACTGATGTCGTCAATTATTTGTTGTTTTATCAGGGATTTTCTCCGTTGTCCCCGTGGAAGCTATTCATGATAGGTTTTAACAAATTCTATATTGTAAGACTCTAGCAGAGCAACCGTAAAAAAATATGAGAATGCAGGTTCGTTATAGAATAAATCACGAATATTGCCGATCAACCATTTTGTAACCTCAGAACCACTTTTTATATATACAGACGTATGGATTGTTGTATAATCCTCGGAATAATCAATATTTTTTGCTTCGGTAGCGACCTCATTCAATTTTTCCGTTAAATCCGTTTGAACCCACATTGTTTTTGTCAATCTCCAGTATTGACGATATTTTCGATCCCTGAACGATATCAAGGATGTCGCCCACCATTCTCCATATTTCTTGTACGCATACAGGTTTATTGCAATTGGAGCATTTTCTTCCTCATAACGTCGCAATGGATAATGACAAAATAAAATAGTATCGGGATTGCCCAAATAATCCAATACCTCGTTGTATGGATATTGTTTAAAATACCAAAACTGAACACTGTCTTTGTTCTGTGATTTTGCAGGGATAAAATACAATCCTATGAAAAGAAAGAATGCTCCTCCCTTTATCATGTAACGATTAATGTTCATAACTAGCCCTCCCTTTCCGAATTTCATTCGTACCTCGAGAATATGACGCAGTGAAAATGTCTCTACATGCATTCTCAAAGACTCTGGTCAGCTCATTATTTTCAGCTCCATATTTTTCTTGAGAATTATAATATGCATGACCTCCAATCTCATGTATTATCGCTATTGATTGATATACATCCCTTAAAGGCCTTCTAGCAACCTTTCCATTAAACAGATACAATGGGAATTTGCTTATATATACATTAGCACTTTTCTCTCCAGTTGGGACAGTCATGCCCATGGCAAATTCTTTCTCCAGAGTAGTTCTCCCTTTGGAAGTTTCAATGAACTCATCATTATTAACAACCTGGACGGAAACATTATAGTCTTTTTCACACAATGTCCTATAATGCTCGATTACTTCCTTTTGCGTGTCAGAAAAACCATAGTCTCCATTCTCTCCCGTATAGGACATTCTTTTTGTTTCATTGTCATACGAAAATGGGATTTTCTTTTCATCCCTATCAAACACAGACAAAAAAGCCTCTTTTTGTATTGCCCAAGATTCTGGTGATAGTGTTATCGTATCTCCTGTTGGGTCAATCATTTTTATTGGATTCCATGCACAGTACGCATACGGTGAGATGAAGGGATATTTGTCAGCGTATCTGTCAACCGACAGCCACATGGTCATCAGTTCGTGGTCCATGTATCTTGCCCCGAAGTAGCCGAACCCCGTTTCTTCGTCGCGCTCCTTGCCGGTAAACCGGAAACGCTCACTGTAGCCGGATATACGTTGGTCGACGAAGGGCTCGCCAAATGGCAGGTACTGCAGGTGCTGCACGGCATCGCCATGTGCGTCGGTTATCCAGCTGGCACTGCCGAGGTGGTCGGAATGGTAGAAGAACACTTTGTCTTCTTCTTCGGACCCATGCTCGCACCATTCCACAACACGGTGGAACTCTCCGAGATAGATTTCTGCGTCGGCGCGGAAATGACTGGGCATGCCTTCAAGATGGACATTCATCTCAGCGTCCGGCACATGTCCATAAGACACGACACATTCCATGACGTTCTGCAGCAGCTCGCGACAGCGGATATTCTCCCGGCTCTGGCTGAACAGGCTGTCTGCAGCGGCCTGCAAATCAGGGAAGCTCTTGGAGATACTTTCGCCAAAGCCCCCGCCTGTCTTGGCGCAGATGCGCTCGGTGCCGGCGTAGTAGTGCTTGGTGTAGCCGTGCATCCCCATCACCAAATAAGGCGAGGGGTATAGTGTCGGCCGGTCGAGCGCAGCCGAGGTGTGCTGCAGTTCGGCGTTGACGTCCATCTCGCTGTTGCGCCCTGTCAATTTAAGGGTGCGCTCGCCTGTGTAGTCGTAGGTGTAATAGCTGTAGTTGTCGGCATCGACGGCGGCATGCATGCGGTTGTCGATAGTCCAGAACAGATGCCTGCTGCCGAGCCAGGAGCCGTCGTCCTTTGCCGTATTGCACTGTCCGAGGTTTCCGGCCCTGTCCCATTGCAGGTCGTACAGTCTTTGATTCTCCGTATCCTTGATTCTTCGGGGCGCATGAGGCTGGTAGGTGTCGCAATAGCCGTAGTTCAGAATCGCGGTTGCATTATTGATTGCAGAGTTTGCGAATGTTTGTTTCCATCCTATTCTGCCGCCGTCGGTATATTCCATCCTGTTGTTCCAATTGCCACAGCTTCCGTTGCCGTCGGCATCGACCAGCCGATAAATATTGTCATATCCGTATTTGTGCTGATACAAACCGCCGAGGGAGCCGATGGAAGATGCCAGGTTCTCCATATACGCAATATTCCCGACCCGGTCGAGTGTGTATGATATATCCTGCATCTTGTTGTTGTTGCGGTCTGTACTCTGCAGATGGTTCAGCCGCTGCAGCCGGTCGTAGGTGTAGTGGGTGGCGGTGTGGTTGCCGTATTCCATATATGTGCGGTTGCCGTATTTGTTGTAGTGTATCTTGCCGATGAAACATCCGGACTGAGAGCCTTTAGTCCAATCCATGCCGTACAGGTCGCCCGCAGCATTGTAGCGGTACGACACCATTTCCCCGTCGGGATATGTCATGCTCAGCATGCGCCCCCAGCTGTCGTAACTGTAAGAGTTGCCGAAATAGTAAGTCATGTAGTCGTCCGGGATGGTGACAATGCGGTTTTCGTATGCCACGTTGCCCAAGGCATCGTAATCCAACCAACGCTCACCCGTGCCATCGACGATCTGTGTCAGGCGGCCGCGGTTGCGTCCGGAAACGCCATAGTCATATGTTACATTGTTTCCCGGCATATAGCTATAACGTTTATACCGTGGTCTGTAGTATGTGTAGTCGTAAAAAATTTTCCCAAGCATATTGCTTTCTTCAATCACATGGCCTGCCGGATCGTAAAGGAATTCTGTCAGCCCGGCATCGGGGTGATTGCGGCTGACCATCTGTCCGAGCATGTCGTATTGATATTCGGTGACGAAGCCGTCGGGGTCGGTCGACTTTTGGAGCAATCCTGCTGCCGAATAAGCGAACAGCGTCATGTTGCCGAGGGCGTCTGTCGACTGCAGTGTCAGACCTCTCGCGTCAGAGACGGTGGTCGAGGTGTTGTTTCCCGGGTCGGTGGTCCGCGTCATGAAATGGTTGACGCCCGAGATGCTTGCGAAATCGTAGACATTTGTTGTCGTGCTTCCGACCGCAGGTATGACTACGCTGACCGTGCGGTCGAGAATGTCATAGTTTGCCTGTGTCACCATGCCTGTATCTGTAGGAGTGGCATATTGGCAGAACGGGATGCCGGACACAAAAGGTTCGTACATTCTTACGGCGCGTCCTGCGTCGTCGTAGACGGTGTGCCCGGAAGCCACCTGTGTCACGATGTCATTGACCACGGCGGTCTTTCTTGTCTGCAGCACTCTGGCATGGCCGTCGGCGAAGAGCACCGTTTCGACGCTGAGGTTGGCATCGGCGCGCGAGCGGTGTATCGTCTGGGCCCAGACGGGGCCGCCGGCATAAGACTGGCATGTAACCGGTGTCAGCAATCCGAAGGCGGCAGGACGGCCAGTAAAAGAGTGAAAGTGGGGAAGCACAAGTTGCGGCGAGGGTATAGAGCCATCCCAATATGCATATCGAATCGTGGGGCATACTGTTGTGTCGGCCTCCTGGGGGGCTCGGATTGTCAATGGGCGCCCCCAGTCGTCGTAAGTGTAGCTGATGCTGTCTCCTCCGACAGAGAATACCCTCAAGGGAACGCCCAATCGTATGTCATAGTCGGTGCGGCTCTCGTCGCCCCATATCGTATCAGTTGCGGAAATGCGGAACTGATGGACCAGATTGTCGTAATCATATCTGTATCCCGGGCGTTCCCCGCCATCATTCTCCGGCAGTGTCACATGGACGACATTGCCATAAGGGTCGTAGCGATAATCGGTGACAGACGCGGATGAGTTGTTGTGCAGGATGAGGCTCTCAAGCAAACCATTGGGGTAATATCTGGCTTCGCGATATTGCAATAGATTGTCTGAATCATCGAAGACGTATATTTCTTGTGGCAAAGCCGATTGGTTGCGATTGCAGCGCGTGTATTGGACTCTGCAAAACAGGTCGTCATCGGTGGTGTGGATGTTGTTGCGGTTGATGTATTGTTTCACAAGTCCATAACCATCGTGATTGTATTGCTCGGCTGTTTCAATCTTGACGCCATTGTTTGACGGGTCAAAATAGAGTACGCGAGCGATATTCAGAGCAGGCCAGGTGGCATCGAAACAGTGCTGCATGTCAATGGGGACAATCTCACCGTCGGAAATCTGCTTCAACTCATATTCCCATTTATGTTCCACATACAAATGGCCCTGTGCGTCCTCAACCGTCTCCCATTCTTTCTTGCCACGCATTTTATAGATATCTGTGCGATAGCGCTGCTTGGTGATTCGGTATGGGCTGTTGTCCATCAGTTGGGTGACGACTACATTCGAGAAGCCATAGGGTGTGCGTTCGTTGACAGAATGGACATAGCCGGAATAGCTGAAGGTGAACTTCCGGACATCGTTGCATGCCCCTGTTATATCCGAAACGGACAGCGTTTCCATGACGGTGGGCCGTTGGCGCGACATCGGGGAATAACCAGCTTGTGCATACCCGATTTCTATGCTGTTTCCATAGAATGAATTTATGGAAACCAATTTGTCGACAGAATACATCTGGTTGTAATAGACGTCAATATTGTCGCCGCTGAAACCGGTACGCATCACAAGATCAGGCAAACCGTCGGCATTCATATCCATAAGGGTGGCCTCGGTTGTCGATGCGGAATTGCCGATGGCGACGCCTGCAGACAGTTGAAATTTGACAGTGGCACCGAGAAAAAAGGTGACAGGACAGCCATAGGTAAAGTTTCCATTCAGGTCGACATTGTGGTTTTTGCTATGGTTTTTGGTCTCATATCCAAGTGCATGCGGGATGCCATCGAACCCCCAACCCGTATTGAAGTAGACACTTTGGTTGCCGATTATCTTGTCGACCAAACCGTCGCCGTTGATATCTGCATACAAAACAACGCTTGCATTGTCCGACTCATTGGTGCCAAGACCGACAGAGAAACTTCGGTTCACAGTATTGTGAATGGTGTTGGCGAAGTCTGGATTTATTGTGTTTTTAGAGTATGAGTAGCTTGCGCTGTTTCTTAAAGGGCGATTGGTACTTTTGTTTTGCGGCATAGGGTTGCCATTCAATGTTTCCATATCGTAATAGTCGTAGCCGAGGTTGATGGCGACGCTCGTGCCGTTTACGAAATCCGGCAAACCGTCGCCGTTGACATCCATCCACGACAAGGCGAGACTGTCGTCGGACAAGGCGCAGACCGGTGCATCGGAATTAATATTCGTTCCGCGTACACGTTCATGGATACTCACCGACGCTGACTCTTTGAATATCCTGTTATATGCGGCGAAAGCGGCGCCACCCTGCAGACTGTATGCATCGAATATGGTCTTTTGGATGCCGCGTTCGCTTCCCGGAACCGACCCTGCCTTAAATTCAGACAGGCCACCCGTCGACCGTGAATATTGGACTTCGTTTTCTCCTATGACATCCGGAAACCCATCGCCATTGAAATCCATGAAATCGGAAGTCAGGCTGTGGCTGCCGTGCGAACGGTTGAAGCAGGCGCTTGGCGAGAGGTTGGAAAAAACCGTATCGCCGCTGTCGATACGAATTCCTGCGCCGATGGAAGCATGCACCCCCCAGCCTGTTTGAACAGATTCCTTGTTCGGACCGACATTTGTTATGCCCGACTCGGCTATACTGTGATTCGTTGTCGGGTGGAGAAGTTCATCGTGAGCCAACATGGTGCGGGTCGTTTGCCAATTGAGCATACTGGTTGTGTTGGCAGAGATAAATGAGCGATATGCGAAGGCTGTCCAGATACGTGATTTACTATACTCATCAAACACAACATTCATTTTGGATACAGCCGTATTGTCGGGATTCGGTATATCATTGTTCATTCCGGCCTGCATTGCAGAAGGCTCCACTGCAGTGTTTGTATCCCCGATTATTGCTGAAGGATCGTCAACAAGGCTGTCGACATACTGCCCATCGTACCTTGTGTCGAGTTTAATGCGACTTTCTTTGATGGGTGTGCGCATCCTGCTGTCGTTATATACGAAAACGCCCCACCCGCGATGCAACGACTTGAAAACTTCCAAATCCATGTAATCAGGCAACGTGTAGTGCTCCTGCGGGAAAATAGGCGATGGATGGCAGTCGATAGAATAAACCGTCTGTTGGTTCATATCCTCGTCGAGGACTGTCGACGAGGCCGGAATGGCGGGATCGTCGAAACCTTTGCTTATGATATGCGGGAACCACCGCAGCTTCGTCCAATCGACACGGCTGCGGCTATATGCTTCAAACCGAATAGAGGCCTTGTCGTATATATGTGTGTCGGTAATAGAGAAATGTGCATTTGTCGGAGCCGTCCCGGGGAGGATGGTGCAGCTATCGTGCCAATATTCCGAAGAATCCAGCGAATCGGCGCAGATTATGTGCAGCCACACCGTGTCGCACATGGCTGATGTGAACGTGTAGTCGGCATTAATGTCGACGCGTCCGGGATACGGCATATAAAAGCGTTCCTCTTGCCATGGCAAGAAGTCTCTGGATGCATCGAAGATGTATTTATTTCTTCCTTCACAGTCCACGGTCGTGGGCGAAGCCTCTGCATAAGATATGACAGGATTCCACTCGACAACATCATATTTATCGTCCATAAGCGATTCCACACGGAAATATATCCTGTCGCCCTTGTTGACGTGGACGTTCTGACGATTCATACTGCGTGGCGTGGAGTTTACCAGGTCGTATCCGACAAGTTTTATTCCATTATGCTGTATGCTGACATGCACACCGTCGCCACCCGTGTTGGCTCTTGCAATATCGAACCTTTCATCAAGAGCGGCCGAGCCCGAAATCGAGACTGTCCCGCGGAATGGTGCAATCCACACCCTGACGGCGCTGCGACGAACGGTGTCGTAGTTTTTTGATGGCAAAGTGTCGTACTTGATATTGGAAATCACATAAAGGCTGTCCTTGTCGTAAGGCTGGTCGTTAATGCTTGATACAAACGTTATGGACGCATTGCCGGTATCAAAAACAGAAGCGTCGAGTGCAGACGCGCCCTCGAGCGAATAATAGCCCATCTCGCAAGGGGTGTCGGCAATAGGATTATATTGATACGATTCGTCGAAAGATATAGTGTTGCCATGCGAATTATTGAACCAGACAGTGCCGTTTTTCACTATATCGGGCAAGCCGTCGGCATTGACATCGGCGAAATACATTGTGTTTTGTGATTCTGTACGATTTGTCTGACCTGCGACATTGACTCCAGCCGTGGCAACGGCAGATGATGTATCGAATTCCATACCGGCATTGATGCCGAGGCCAACGGAGATGCCATTGGACTTGGAACGGCTGAATCCACTTGTCGGCAAGTCGTAGGTTCGTCTTGCGTTGTACTGATTGTTTTGCGGATCGAACAATTGATAGTACCATGTAGAATTGCCTACCCCAGACGAGTACAGCAGGTCAGGGTAGCCGTCGCCGTTGATGTCAATTAATGAGGATTTACCGTTGCTTACGGTATACGGAGTAATATTGGCTGTGGCTTCAATATTCTGTGTGCGGAACCAAGTCTCATAGCCCAATCCGAGACCCACACCTACATTTACTCCGGTGTTCCAGTTTCGGCTGCTGCCGAGCGGACTGGCATATACATGCGAGAAAATATTATTGGCCCCTGCGATTTCCGTGGCGAGCGTAGTGTGTTTGCCAAATACAGTATCGACCGAATCCTGATAGTTGAAACGGTGATATTTAAGCGTACATCGGGGGGTGTTGAAGTCGGAAGTGGAGACATTTTCGGCGTAATGGGTCCATTCCGAAGGACTCATTTCGACAGCTGCGTCGAGTCGTGATTTTCCTGTCAGCGAAGTGGAATACAAAAATCTGTAACCGCGAATGAGGCTTGAGTCGGTTTGTTGTAGCCACGATGGAATGCCGAGAGCGTCTCCTGCCTGCAAGTATAGTTCTGTTTCACTTATCATCCCAGACAGAAAATCCTTATACAATCCCAAAATGTATGTGTTCTGTGTATGTGCAAGAATACTGTCGATGGTCAATCCGTTGCACATGGTCTGCCGCACATACCATGTTTTGACAGAATCGAGCAGCAGACAGGTATTTTCTTTTACTCCGTAATTTCCTGTGATCACAGGATCCGGTCGTCCGCTGCCGTAATAGAAAGACACGCAATACCCATACCACGAAGAGTCGACACTGCCTCCGTTGGGCAATGTGTACAATATGCGGTCGAGATAGACACGGATTCCGGAATTGCGGCCGCCTTCCTTGCGACGGTATGTAAAGTACTTGTATTGAATTGTATTCCCGTTCCTGTCTATTATCTTCGAGATATACCATTTAGCGACACCCCTGGCCCTCTGGGAGCGTAGGCGTGATTCGTTGTTGTCTCCGTAGATGTATTGCGTGCCGTTGCGGTCAAAGACCTCCCACCAATAATTCTCCGGTCTTGTTCCGTGCCTTATAATACTGTCAAAAGCTCCCTCGACGCGCGGATAAAAGCGGACATCGCCATTCGTGCGGTTGTCATAGGGGCGGGCGAATGCAGGCTTTTGGTCATACGACGTCAGCAGCTGCTCTCCATTGAGCAAATATGTTTCGGTTTCTTTCACGCTGTCATACAGCGGTACACCCCAGCGGGTTTCTACGCTGATACATTGCACCGGCAAATCCCAACCGACACCGCACACGCTGTTGCCGCCATTGCTGTTGTAGACAAGTTGCGGATGAGGCTCTACACCCTGACGGCCAGCCGGAACATGAATCGGGTACGTGATATTGGCTGTGCCCATATTATTGGCCTCGGGCGGAGCGACTGTCGTGTATCCGGCCATCGGATTTGCTGCTTCCAGCCCACTTATACTGGTAGGCACGAAAGCCTGGGTCTCGGGCATCTCCGGGGCTTTGAGCAACTCGTTGATGAAGTCGGTGAAGTGTGACGTCAGCGAGACAATTTCGTGCTCCACGGTGTCGATGGCCACACGTTCCAGGCGTACCCACATTGCCGAAACGGTGTCGTAGTAGGAGGTGTATATATCCTCTGCAGTGTAGCCGAACGGCAAACGCGACGGGTCGTACTTTACGCTCAATTTGGCATAGGGGTAGAAGTGCTCGCCCCCTGGCAAAAGGCGGTAGCCTGCTGCGCAGGCAGTCATGTTAGTCATGCCTTGCGGCAGCGGCGGCAACTCGTCGTCATACAACGACGTCACGCTATACGTCTCGCTTCGGACGACAGCCGTGTCGGTTGCGGCGAGGCTCAGGCCTTCCGTCTCGATCCAAAGGGCATGGCCTCTCTTTGATTTCACACTTTTGTCGGGCTGGCGGAATCTCGCCTGGTCTCGGAACGGCAGAGCCGAAGCCTGTGCGGAGTCCATGTCAGCGACATCCGCAGGGTTCGCATCACGCAGGGCCGCACTTTTCTGTACCCGGGTTTTTTCTTCCTGCCGCTGGCAGGCTTGTGAGCACGACAGCAGTACGACTGCCGCAAAAAGACATAAGTATCTGTAAAACGACTTCATAGCATTGTTTTTTTATTTTACGACAAGTTTCATTGTCTGGCTTCCGCTTTCGGTGGTGATGGTGGCATAGTAGACATTGCCCGACGGCAGGGCGCCGTCGAAACAATAGCGGTCGCGGTCGCAGTCGAAGAAGGTCTCCACAATCTTGCCCTGAACACTGTATATGGTTACCTGTACCTGTCGGGCGCCCGACACCTCGATGCTGAAGCGGCCCGTGGTGGGATTGGGGTAAATTGAAAATTGGGAATTGAAAATTGATAATTCTCCGTTTCCGTCGGGTCCTTTGCTGCCTTGACCGTGGGCGCCCATTGTGGTAGATTGTGCCAGCTGCCACAAGAGGGCGCCACGAGCGAGAGTGAATGTGCAGGTGTCGGACGGCAGCCACAGATTGTTGAAACGCACTTCGCCTGCAGTTGTTGCCGACGGAAGGACGATACCGCCGTCGAGCAGCAGCACGAGGCTGTCGGTTGGGAGGGGGATATTCCTTGTGTCGAATGCAAGAGAAAACTCGACATCGTCCGCACCAGAGGCCTGTATGCGCCATCGGCGGGCGAGCGTTTCGATATCGCCGCCATCGTGTACGAACAGCATCGGAGCGTCGTTGTCGCCGACAAGGACGAATGCGCCCTGTTGAAGGGTGTCGGCAGAGACGGTGAGAACGTTGCCGTCCATTTCGGAACGGCTGCACATCTGGTGTAGACTGCATGCCGTATCGCTGCCGATACCAGTGATGCGGTGGTGGAATATGGCACTGTCGAGACGATGCCGCCACACACGGCTGCCGCCTGCGACGATATAGTCAACTGGGCCGAGGGTGATGCCGTAGCGGATGGCCAAGACAGACTGCACACGGCGCAGGTCGGCGTTGCCGAGACGATGATTGAAATACAGCACTTCGGAGACCTTGATATTTCCGTTACCGACAGTAAGGCTGGCGTCGGCATCCGCGAGGTCTGGTGCCGACTGACGCAAGGTGTGTATGGCCGGCTTGCCGTCGGACTGACCAGCATAGCGGATGGCGGTGCTGTCGGAGAGGATACGCTCAGTGGTCAGTCCGCGGACAACGCTGTCGGCGAAGACAAGCCGCCACACCAAGGCCTCGGTGTCCACGATGGGCTTGTAGACCACGACGATGGTGTAGTCTTCGGCATAAGGGATGCTGTCGAAATGGAGCGGCGCCACCGTCGCCGGATGGAAATTCAACAGCGAGTCGGAAGACTGGCATTTCCAATGAAATGCCGGACTTGGGAATGCCGGTTCGGACTGTCCCAGTGCGGCGCTGCAGGTCAGGAGAAGGCCGGTGGCAAAAAGCAGATGGATGATGCGTTTC
>JAFVWV010000107.1 GCA_017501495.1 Bacteroidales bacterium
GCAAAAAAATAATTGTAACCGCCCTGGGATAACCAACCTATATTTAACATATCGCTAAACCGGAAAGAGCCTCGAAGAGGCTCAATTTCAATAACCCCAGACAAGCGGAGCGCAGTCTGGGGACAGTGCAACACACATTCACTCTTGCGTCTCGAAGAGACGCTACCCCACTCCTAAGTAGCGTCTCTTCGAGACGCAAGATAAGAGTGTGTTTTTACACCCCACCGCGGAAGGGTATTTTACCCTTCTCGTGTGGGGTTATTACGATTGAGCCTCTTCGAGGCTCCTACTGATTAGGAAACGAGGTGCTGGTCCTCGGCCCGGTTCTTTCTCCCTCGCCGAATGCTTTACATAGCTCTGGCTCAACTGTGCACCCAGCGGCCGAGGGTGCTGAGGTACTGGCGGTAGTCGCGGTAGGTGCGGCTGCTTTCAAGGAGCGGGCGCAGGCGGGGCTCGCGGCGGCAGTAGTCTTCGCAGCGACGCATCAGGCGCAGATGCTCGCGCACGTTGGGGTGCCAATAGAGGGTTTCGTCGGGGTCGAGCCACTGGGCGTCTTCGAATTCGAAGCCTGCGGCCTCGTCGGGCAGCACCATCGAGGCGGCTGCAAGCATCTGGTTGAGAGCATCGAGGCGATGTCCGCGTTCCCACAGGCGGTCGGCCTCGTACTCACGGCAGCGGCACTCGTCGCGCACCACGCCGCATGCACCGTACAGGTACTCGTCGCCCTCGCGCATACTGCTGTGGTAGCCCGCCAGGGCGCGACCATAGTCGTCGACCTTGCGCCACTCACTGGGCACCACATTGACCCGATGGCCGTCGCTCCAGGCCATCATACGACGGTTGATTCTGATTCTTTCATTCATAATCATCTGTATTTTCAGGTTGAACAATAGACAATATCAAAGAACTCGCGACCATTCGCATGGTCGGACATTTCGATTGTTCCAATTCTGTTTCAGACGATTATGTGCTTATCAAGGCATATCCTTGCTCTCTTGAAGACGGTGCAAAGATACTAATTATTCCAAATACGGAGAGAAAAAAAAGTCACATTTCGAAGAGGTCGGCGGCCATGCCGTCGGCATGCAACAGTCCCTCGGCGGTGGGCTGGAAGAGAGTATAGTGTGGTGAGTGAGGCGTGGAGAGCTTTATCCATCCGCAATCCACATAGCGCTGCATCTTGCGCCTGAAATCGCTGCGGCATCGCTCCGGCACATCGGCGAGCGACAGCCCCGCCGTGGTGCGCAGGGCGGTCATCAGCAGTTCGTTGTAGGCGTCGCGGTCGGTAAGCGTTTCTTCTTCAAAGGCCTGCGTGGCAATATACTGCTTCACGTCGGCCACGTTCCAACGGCGACGGCTGCCGTCGAAGCTGTGGGCCGCCGCCCCGAGGCCGAGGTATGGCGTGCGGTTCCAGTAGCGGCTGTTGTGGCGCGAATGGTAGCCGGGGCGGCAGTAGTTCGACACCTCGTATTGCTCAAATCCGGCTTTGGCAAGATGCTCGCGCATAGCGTAATACTGGCGCACGAGCTCGTCGTCGCTGGGCAGGCTCACCCTACCCTGACGCACCTGCACGGCCAAGGCTGTGCCCTCCTCGACCGTGAGCGCATAAGCCGACACGTGGTTGACCAACCGGAAGTCGAATGCTGGCAACTGCGACATCTGAGGAAGGCCATACATAAAATCGACGCTTATATTATGGAATCCAACGGAATAGGCTCGCTCCACCGCCTCGACGGCCTGCTGCGCGGTGTGGCGTCGGCCTATGAGGTGCAGCATCTCGTCGTCGAGGCTTTGCAGGCCTATGCTCAGCCGGTTGAAGAGGCCTATATCTTTGAGGCCCAGCAGATACTCCTGCGTGAGGTCTTCGGGGTTGCACTCTATAGTGGCCTCTTCGAGCTGCGACAGGTCGAAACACTTGCGCAGCGCACCTACTACACGCGCCATCTGCCCGAGCGGCAGCAGGCTCGGCGTGCCGCCACCTATATATATAGTATGTATGGGGTGCGCCTGCTCGTCACGGCGCCGACGCATCTCGTCCACCAGGGCGTCGACATACGCGGCAGCGGTGAGCCGAGCCTCCGTCGTCGAAGCCAACGGCTTGGAATAGAAGGCGCAGTAGGTGCACTTGCGGTGGCAGAAGGGTATGTGGATATATATCATCCCAGCAGTTGGTCGGCGGCGGCGTAGGGGCTTATCTTGTTGTCGAGTATGTCCTGCTTCAGGGCCTCGATGCGCTCGTCCATGCCCGGCGCGTTGAAGAAGCGCTCGCGCAGGCCGGCCTCGATGGCTTCGCTCATGATGCGCAGCAGCTGCTGCTGGCGCTTGTGGTAGAAGAAGCCGTTCTGCTTGGTGAAGGTGACGTATTCCATCACCGAGTTCCAGAGGTCTTCGACGCCCTCTTTTGTGTAGGCCGAGCAGAGCGAGACCTTGACCGTCCAGCCGCTTTCGGGCATGGGGAAGAGGTGCAAGGCGTTGCGGAACTGCGTGGCAGCCAGCTCGGAGCGCTGCTTGTCGAGTTCGCATTTGTTGATGGCAATCATGTCGGCCATCTCCATGATGCCGCGCTTGATGCCCTGCAGCTCGTCGCCGGTGTTGGCCAGCTGTAGCAGCAGGAAGAAGTCGACCATCGAGTGCGCGGCCACCTCGCTCTGGCCCACGCCGACGGTCTCGACGATGACCACGTCGAAGCCTGCCGCCTCGCAGAGGGTGATGATCTCGCGTGTCTTGCGGGCCACGCCGCCCAGGCTGCCCGCCGAGGGGCTGGGGCGGATAAAGGCGTTGGGGTCTACGGAGAGTTCCTCCATGCGCGTCTTGTCGCCGAGGATGGAGCCTTTCGAGCGCTCGCTGCTGGGGTCGATGGCCAGCACGGCCACCTTGTGGCCATGGGCGGTGAGCCACTTGCCGAGGGCCTCGATGAGGGTGCTCTTGCCCGCGCCGGGCACGCCGGTGATGCCCAGGCGGATGCTCTTGCCGCTATAGGGCAGGCAGCGCTCTATCACCTGCTGGGCCTTCTGCTGGTGGGCAAACAGCGAACTCTCGACCAGCGTGATAGCGCGGCTGAGCACGGTGCGGTCGCCGTGGCGTATGCCGCTCACCAGTTCGTCCACCGTGGGTTCTTTGAGCCGCTTGGCCCGCATGCGCTCTAAGTAGCTGTTGTTGACCTGCTCGGGTTGCTTGACGCCGGGGGCCACGCTCAGCGCCGAGTCGTATTCGAAATTGCTGTAGAGATGCTTGTCGTCCATAATTATCCAATTAACGTGCAGCAACATTAATTATTGCACCGACAAAAAGAAAAAAGACAAGAAACAACGTGTTTCCTGTCTTTTCGAACCGGTAGCGGGAATCAGACTTGAACTGATGACCTCCGGGTTATGAATCCAGCGCTCTAACCAGCTGAGCTATCCCGCC
>JAFVWV010000108.1 GCA_017501495.1 Bacteroidales bacterium
GGGGGCTGCATCCGAGCCGCACCATTCACGAGGGTGTATTTTTCAAATATCTGTATCCCAGCCTTCTATACTGATGCCGAAAGGCACCTCTTGCCTCGTTGTACGCTATATGTACGCTACTTGTACAGTACTTGTACGTTTATAAAGCGTACATATACTGTACAAGTACTGTACAAGTACTGTACAACGGCCGAAGAGGTAGGCTGCCAGACCCGACCCCGATGCCGGGGATTATAAAACAAAAATAATGTTAAAAATTTGCATGTTTCGGAAATATTTCCTAACTTTGACGCTGGTTTTTCGACGACAGGCCAACTCACGATACTATAGAAACCAGACATTTACGAAACCGGAAATCAAATTAGTTCAACCAAAAAATAACAATCATCATGAGAAAACACCTACTGTTTTTGGCGCTCGCGGCGGCCATGTTGCTGCCCGTAGGAGCGCAGGCGCAGGAGTTAGGCGACTACATTTTGAATGTCAGTCAGGGTACCTACACCTCCATCGCCTCGGCCAACACGCTGCTGAGTAACTGTAAGAATGACAGCGACACTGCCGGTGTTGTCATGCCGTTCAGCTTCCCGTTTGGCGACACCGTCTTCGCCCAAGGGCAGATTCTGAGGGTGCGTCCCGACGGCTTTGTCTTTTTCTGGTGCACGGGCACCGTCTACCACAATCCGGCCACTTCGATGGGCTACAACAGCATCGGCCAGATTGCCCCGTTCTTCATCGGCGACGGCAAGCTGCCCGGCACGCCCTCGGTGACGCAGGGCGCCTTCTCTACCGTAGAGACCCTCGACGACGGACGCCAGGCGGTGGTCATCGAGTACAAGGGTCTGCAGTGCTACTACTCACCCTACGGCAACTACAACTACCAGATCCGCCTCTACTCCGACGGCTCCATCAGCGCCACCATCGGCGGCGAAATCAATGCCTCGACCTACTCCTCGGTCCGCCACAACTTCATCATCGACAATGGGTACGACCACGTCTGCCTCAGCGGCTCGTGGACCTCGCCCATGCTCATGACTCCCACGGCTACCGCCGACATAGCCGACCTCGGCACCACGCTGCCCGCCGAGGGCACCACCATCACCTTCACCCGCCCGGCCAACTTCTGCCCCAAGGTGTACAACCTGGCCATCGCCGACGGCACCATCACCCCCGACGGTGCCACCATCAGCTGGTCCTCCCTCGGCACCGAGAGCGAATGGGCCGTCTACCTCAACGGTGAATTCCACGCCACCGCTTCCGACTCCACCTACACCCTCACCGGCCTCAACGCCAACACGGCCTACACCGTCGGCGTGCGCGCCGTCTGCGGCGCCGGCGACACCAGCAACGCCCGCTTCGTCGTGCTGCGCACCGCCTGCGCCGACATCACCGAGCCCTACTTCCGCGACGGCTTCGAGAGCTACGTCTCCGGCAGCGGCAACTTCCCCGCCTGCTGGCACAAGATGAAAGCCACCTACAACCCAGGCACCTACCCCTACACCTACGCCTCCGGCATCGAGGGCAGCCAGAGCCTCTTCTGGGCCACCAACACCGCCACCGACACCGTCATCGTCTGCACGGGCTCCATACCCATCAGCGCCGATGCCATGCACGTGGCCTTCTGGATGGGCGCCAGCGCCATCACCGAAGTCGGCTTCCTGACCGATACCGCCGACCTCGCCTCGTTCGTCCCCTTCCGCAGCATCACCAACCAGAACTACTGGAACCAATACGACATCTACACCGACACCATCGAGGGCCTGCCCTCGACGGGCGAGGTCTTCCTGGCGTTCCGCACCATCGGCGCGGGCAACACCAGCCTCGACGATGTGCTTGTCGAGCCGTCGGCCGGCGTCTGCCGCCGTCCCGTCGACGGACAGATAGCGTCCGTCACACACAACAGCATCACCCTCTCGTGGACCGCCGACGAGGCCAATGCCGGCGCCACCTACGACGTGCTCCTCTCGCGCCACAACACGACCGACGAGAACGACTCCACCGCCGTGCTCACCAGCGGCATCGCCGACCTGGGCGTCACCCTCGACGAGCTGCTGCCCTACACCACCTACTACGCCTGGGTGCGCACCAACTGCGGCGGCGGTGTCTCAGAGTGGTACCGCCTTGGCGGCGTCACCACCTACCGCACCTGCTACCCCCTCAGCGGCCTCAGCGTCGACAATGTCAACTACTCCTCGGCCCTCGTCAGCTGGACCTACACCGGCGCCGGACGCGGCCTGCCCGAGAGCGGCGTGCACGTCATACTGCGCGACGACAGCACCATCCTGCGCCAGTGGGATGTGCCCTACAGCGAGGGCAGCAGCACCTTCGTCACCGGCCTCAGCGCCAGCACGAGCTACACCGTCGAGCTGCGCACCCTCTGCGACCCCGACAGCGCCAACGCGGCCAGCGTCGTGGCCTTCACCACCGCAAGCTGCGGCTCCGTCAGCGGCACGACGGCTTACACCTCCAACAGCTACGTGCCCTTCAACCGCTTCTATGATTACGGTATCAGCCAGACGCTCTACCCCGCCTCGGCGGTATCGGCCATCACCGGCGGCATCACAGGCATAGCCTTCAGCTCCATCCAGGACCGCGACTACACCTACACCGTCGACGTCTACATGGGCGAGACCAACCAGCAGACCCTCACCACCTCGACCGCCATACCGCTGAGCCAGCTCACCCTCGTGGCCACCGACGTGCAGATGACCTCGCACGCAGGCTTCAACAACATCAACTTCAGCACGCCCTACGTGCTGACCGGCGCAGGCTCCAACCTCGTGGTGATGGTGGTCAACAAGACCGGCGACTACGACGGCACCGGCTACTACTGGACCTCGCACAGCGTGGGTTCCAATGTGGCCATCTACAGCTATCGGGACAACACCCCCTACACCCCCGCCTCGGCCACCTACAGTTCGGCGGTCTCCTACCGGCCCGACATACAGTTCCTCGGCGAGTGCAACCTCGAATGCCTGGCCCCGAACCTCGCTTTGGCCGGTGTGAGCGAGACCAGCGCCGACCTGCGCTGGGCCCGCGGCCTCGACGAGAGCAGCTGGGTTGTGCAGTACAAGGCCGACAGCGTCTGGATCAGCGCCGACGCCGCCACCGACACCCTTGCCACCATCGAGGGCCTCAGCCCCCGCACCGGCTACAGCTTCCGCGTGGGCACCGTCTGCGACGAAGACACCCTCTGGAGCAACACCGTCTCGGCCTACACCCTCTGCGAGCCCCTCGCCGAGCTGCCCTATGCCGAAGGCTTCGAGAACATGCCCAACGGCACCGGCACCGAGCCTCTCTGCTGGCAGTTTGTGAAGACCAGCACCTCCAGCAGCGACAACCACTACGTCAGCACCAGCAGCCCCCACAGCGGCACGCAGTGCATGTACTTCTACCCCTACAGCTACCAGTACCTCATCTCGCCCGTCATGCCCGCCGGCACCGACCCCGCCGACCTTGAGATCAGCTTCTGGGGCAAGATCAGCAACAGCGGCAGCTCGCGCATCGAGGTGGGCCTCATGACCGACCCCTCCGACCTCAACAGCTTCCGCCAGCTGACCTTCTTCGCCGGCAACGGCGGCACCTGGACCGAATACACCGTCTACACCGACACCACCACCCTCACCGCCAACGACCAGTTCCACGTGGTCTTCCGCGTCTACTGCTCCAACGGCTACGGCAACTTCATCGACGACATCAGCATCGGCACCGCCCAGTGCCGCCGCCCGCGCAACCTGCAGGCTTCGGCCATCACCGACGCCTCGGCCACCATCAGCTGGGCCGGCATGGATGGCGCCACCTATGAATATTATTATGGCCAGGCCGACAGCATCCCGGCCGACGCCACCCTGCTCACCACCGAAGAGGCCTCGGTGAGCCTCAGCGGCCTCGCCCCCTCCACGGGCTACACCTTCTGGGTGCGCAGCGTCTGCGGCGACAACGTCACCGCCTGGTCGGCACCCATCGCCTTCCGCACCGCCTGCGGCGTGGTCAGCGCCCCCTGGATGGAGACCTTCGACACCTGGGGCACCACCTTCGACCAGTGCTGGACCCGCTACAGCGGCGAGTGGCAGGACAGCGGCGCCATCAGCCTCACCCCCTCCACCAGCGGCTGGTACGTCAACAGCGGCTCCTACGGTGACTACATAACCCTCCAGGGCAAAGCCCTCTGCGCCAACCTCTACAGCACCAACAAATATTGGTTTGTCACGCCTGCCATCGGCATCGAGGGCACCATCGCCCTGAGCTTCGACATCGCCGTTGCAGGCTGGAGCGCCAGCGCCAACAACTTCGACGCCAACGACCGCTTCATCGTGGCCGTCACGGCCGACAGCGGTGCCACCTGGACCCCGGTCTATATGCTCGGCGCCGACGCTACCCGCGACGACGGCACCCTCACCGAACTCACCAACAGCTACACCACCGTCAGCGTGCCCCTGGCAGGCTTCGACGGACAGACCGTCCAGGTCGGCTTCTACGAGGCCAGCCTCGCCAGCGGCGGCGACAACCGCATCGTGATAGACAACATCGCCCTGCAGAGCGCCGAGTGCCTCCGCCCGAGCCATGTGCGCGTCAACACGGAGGTCGAAAGCGCCGTTGTCACATGGAGCGACTACAGCACCGACAACAACTCGGGCTACGAGTTCATCTTCAGCCCGAGCAACAGCATGACCGACACCGCCGCCACCACCTACACCCTCTCGGTGGGCGACACCTCGGTTTCGCTCACGGGCCTCACCCCCAACACCACCTACTACTACTTCCTGCGCTCGACCTGCGAAGAGAACCCCACCGCCAACAGCTGGGTGCGCGGCCAGTTCCGTACTCCCTGCCTCATCGAGGGGCTGCCCTTCATCTACGACTTCGAAGGCATACCCAGCGGCAGCGGCACCGAGCCTGAATGCTGGACCTACGCGGAGAATGTCACCAGCAGCAGCAGCAACCACTACGTCAGCACCACCAGCCCCCACGGCGGCACGCAGTGCATGTACTTCTACCCCTACGGCTACGAGTACCTCATCTCGCCCGCCATGCCCGCCGGCACCAACCCCGCCGAGCTTGAAATCACCTTCTGGGGCAAAATCAACAGCAGCGGCAGCTCGCGCATCGAGGTGGGCCTCATGACCGACCCCGCCGACCTCACGACCTTCCGCCCGATGTCCAACCATAGCAGCAACAGCAGCACCTGGACCGAATACAACGTCTACACAGACACCACCACCCTCACCGCCGAGCAGACAGTCTACGTGGCCTTCCGCGTCTACTGCTCCAACGGCTGGAGCAACTACATCGACGACATCAGCATAGCCAATGCCGGCTGCCGCCGCCCGGCCAGCCTGAGCGTCACGGGCGTCAGCCCCTACACGGCCAGCCTCGAATGGCCCGCCGTGACCGGCGCCAGCAGCTACCGCCTCGTCTACTCCACCACCATCGACAGCACCGTTGTCACCGACTCGGTCGACGTGGACGGCACCCCGGCCACCATCGCCAACCTGCAGCCCGGCACCACCTACACCGTCACGGTGCAGACCCTCTGCGCCGACGGCGGCATCAGCGACCCGCGCGGCCCGGCCACCTTTACCACCGAGCTCACATGCTACCCCATCACCAACCTGCGCCTCACCGGCAAGACCCTCACCTCGGCCTCGGTCATGTGGGACAACGACAGCCGCGGCAACGACGCCACCGGCGCCCTCGTCGTGCTGCGCGACAACACCGACAGCACCTCGACCGACACTGTGGCCACCGACGGTGTGAACTACCACTTCTTCACCAGCCTTGACAACACGCACTCCTACACCGCCACCTTCTTCACCCTCTGCGACGCCGACACCGCTCCTGGCCTCAGCATCAACATCGAGTTCGACCCCTGCGGCACCATCAGCGGCTCGGATAATGTGTCGAGAATCCCCTTCAACGGCAACTACAACTACGGCTACACGCAGACCCTCTATCCGCGCTCGACCGTGGGCACCATGACCGAGCTCAGCGGCTTGGAGTGGTACGTCAATACCGTGCCTTCGAGCTACCCGACCCGCACCGTCGACGTCTACATCGGCACCACCAGCGCCACGACGCTCGACTACAACAGCCCGCTGCCGCTCGCCTCGATGACCAAGGTGGTCACCAACGGCTCGCTCAACGTCAGCCAGACCGGCTGGACCGGAGTGACCTTCGACAGCATCTGGGCCCTGCCCGACAGCGGCACGAACATCGTCGTGGCCGTGGTCAACCTCACCGGCAGCTGGAGCTCCATCAACTGGCGCGGCCATAGCGGCATCGGCATCAGCGGCTATCAGGACGGCACCATGACCGACTACACCAACATGTCGGCCTACAGCAGCAAATACAACGACAACACCGTGGCTGACATCCACTTTGTGGGCGAAGGCTGCGAATTAGACCCCGATGCCTGCATGGCTCCCGGCATCGCCGTGACCGCTGTCGACAGCGCCTCGGCCACCGTGGTCTGGATGGGCAATGCCGAGACCTACGTGGTGCAGTATCGCAACGCCGTTGAGGCCGCATGGGCCGAGGCCGGCGAGAGCACCTCGCCCGTCGTGCTCAGCG
Source organism: Bacteroidales bacterium (assembly GCA_017501495.1). Lineage (GTDB taxonomy): Bacteria > Bacteroidota > Bacteroidia > Bacteroidales > P3 > Colimorpha. The sequence goes on from JAFVWV010000108.1 coordinate 6,568, forward strand.
ACCTGCAGCCGGGTTCCTTCTACATGGCCCGCGTCGGCACCGTCTGCGCCGAAGGCGACACCCTCTTCAGCAATATCATCGGCTTCAACACCGACTGCGCTCAGCAGCACCTGCCCTACCACTTCGGCCAGGCCGAACTGCAGGCAGCTTCCGCCGCCGGCGGCCTGCTCTGCTTCGATTGGCAGAGCTTCTACCGCAGCAGCAGCAACGGCAACTACTACGTCTACACCTCCTCGACCGGCGCTTGGTTTGCCCTGCCCGAGATTGCCGAGCCTCTGAGCGGCGCACAGGTGCGTACCAAAGTGGCCGCCACCAGCAGCAGCGCCACCGCGATGCAGGTCGGCGTCATGGAGAGCGACGGCACCATCACCTGGGTTGAGACCGTGGCCCTGCCGCACGCTGGCAACAGTTCCGATGTCACCGAACATGTCATCTACCTCGACAGCTACACCGGCACGGGCAACCGCGTCGTCATCGGCTCGACGGGCAGCAACTACATGTACTTCCACGAAATCAACGTTGAGCCTCTCGACGCCTGCCGCATGGTGAGCAATGTCGCCGTGAGCGATGTCAGCGATAGCTCCGCCACTGTCAACTGGACGCCTCGCGAAGGCCAGACGCAGTGGATTGTCTACCTCGACGGACAGGAACTGGGCATGGCCACCGACAGCACCTACCTGCTCAGCGGCCTCAGCAGCTCGACCGGATACACCGTCGGCATCCGCGCCTACTGCGGCGGCACCGACACCGCTCGCATGGTCACCACCACTTTCCGTACCGCCTGCGGTTCCATCACCGACCTGCCCTGGTACGAGGACTTCGAGGCCGTCGGTGCCGAACTGCACACCAGTTATCCCAATGCTATGACCGGTGGCATCATGCCCTGCTGGGATTTCACGCCCAGCGGCTCGGCAGCCCACATGTCGTTTGCCTACAACAGTACCTACACTTATGGCGGCAACTCGGCTGGCTACAGCCTCTGCTTCTATCCCGGCGTGATTGGCGGCAACAATATCGTGGCTCTGCCCGTCTTCGCCGAAAATATCAGCGGCCTGAAGATGAGCTACGTCACCCGTCCCGAAGGCACAAGCAGCAGTCCCGGAGTCTTCGACGTGGGCTACGTGACCAACGTTGCCGACAGCAGCAGCTTCGTCAGTGTGAAGCACTATAGCTACAGCGACTTCAACGGTGCGTATATACTCGACACCGTGGTGTTCACCAATGCTCCTGCCGGTGCCCGCATCGCCTTCCGCCACAAAGCCAATGCCAGCAACTGGTACTGGTTTGTGGATAGCATTGTGGTCGACCACAACAGCAGCACTCCCGGCCCCGGCCCGCAGCCCGGCGATCCTTGCAACGCTCCGACCAGCCTCACCCTTGTGAGCCACGACCGCACCACGGCCACCGTCAGCTGGACCGCCGGCGGCAGCGAGACCGCTTGGGAGCTGCAGCTCGACAACGGCCAGGAGCTCGTCAGCGCCAACGCCACTACCTACACCTTCACCGACCTTGAGCCGGGCAGCGACCACAGCGTCCGCGTGCGCGCCGTCTGCAGCGAGACGAGCCACAGCGGCTGGAGCGCAGCCCTGCAGTTCAGCACCCTCGGCATCGCCGATGTCGAGGCCGCCCTCGGCATCAGCCTCTACCCCAACCCCGCCAGCAGCGTGGTGGCCGTCGAGGCCAACGAGGCCGTAAGCCTGAGCGTCATCGACCAGAGCGGCCGCGTGGTCTACAGCTCGGAGAGCGAGGCCACGAAGCACAGCGTCGACGTGAGCCAGATGGCCAAGGGCGCCTACTATGTGCGCCTCACCGGCCAGAGCGGCACCGCCGTGCGCAAGCTCGTGGTGAAGTAGTAACACCTACAATGACAATTTGTCGCCGAGGGGCGGCTCCTGGTGGAGCCGCCCCTCGCGTTTTTTCAGCCCCCAAAATATGTGACCACCGACACAATAAAAAAGGCGTTTTGCAGTTATCGTACCAAAAGAAATCTAAAAAAATCAGCACTATGGACATCAATACCCTCAACATCGACGAGAGCGCCAAGCAAAACGCACTGGCATGGCTCGAAGGAGAATATGACGAAGCAACGAAACAGGCCATCCGCGACATGGCCGAGCGCGACCCGCAGGAACTCAACGAGAGCTTCTACCGCCACCTGGAGTTCGGCACCGGCGGCCTGCGCGGCATCATGGGTGTGGGCACCAACCGCATGAACCGCTACACCGTGGCCATGGCCACACAGGGCCTGGCCAACTACGTGAAGGCCCAGTTTGCCGGCGAGGCCGAGCTGCGCGCAGCGGTGAGCCACGACAGCCGCAACCACAGCCGCGAGTTTGCCGAGATCACGGCCTCGGTGCTGGCCGCCAACGGCTTCACGGTCTACCTCTTCGACGGCATGCGCCCCACGCCCGAGCTGAGCTTCGCCGTGCGCCACTACCACTGCCACACCGGCGTGATGCTCACCGCCAGCCACAACCCCAAAGAATACAACGGCTACAAGGCCTACTGGAGCGACGGCTGCCAGCTGACGGCTCCGCACGACACCGCCGTCATCGACGAGGTGCTGAAGATAAAGCACGTCTCCGACGTCAAGATGAAGGGCGGCGAGCAGCGCATCGTCAGCATCGGCGAAGAGCTGGACAAGATATACCTCGACCGCGTGGAGAAGAACGCGCTGAACCCCGAGCTGATAAAGAAACACCACGACGTGAAGATAGTCTACACGCCGCTGCACGGCACCGGCATCGTGCTCATACCGCGCATGCTGAAGCAGCTGGGCTTCACCAACGTCAACATTGTCGAGGCGCAGGCTGTGCCCGACGGCAACTTCCCCACCACGCCAAGCCCCAACCCCGAGGAGAAGCCCGCCATGAAGATGGCCGTGGACCTGGCCAAGGAGATCGACGCCGACATCGTCTTTGCCAGCGACCCCGACGCCGACCGCGTGGGCGTGGCCGTGAAGCGGCCCGACGGCGAGTGGATGCTCCTCAACGGCAACCAGACGATGAGCGTGCTCTTCTACTACATCGTCAAACAATGGCAGCAGAAGCAGCTGCTCACCGGCAACGAATACATGGTGAAGACCATCGTCACCAGCGAACTGCCGGCCGACATAGCCACCCGCGCAGGCATCAAGATCTACGACGTGCTGACAGGCTTCAAGTTCATCGGCGGCAAGATACGCGACCTCGAGGGGGTGGAGACCTTCATCGCCGGCGGCGAGGAGAGCTACGGCTACATGATCGGCGACTTCGTGCGCGACAAGGACGCCGTCAGCGCCTGCTCGATGATTGCCGAGATAGCGGCCTGGGCGCTGGAGCAGGGCAAGACCTTCTTCGACGTGCTGGTAGACATCTACCGCGAGTACGGATTCTACAAGGAAGGCTTGGTCAGCGTGGTGCGCAAGGGCAAGGCCGGTGCCGAAGAGATACAGCAGATGATGCGCGACTACCGCGCCAACCCGCCGCAGCAGATCGACGGCGAGCGCGTGGTCTGCATCAAAGACTACCAGTGCCTCGAAAGCAAAGACCTGCTGAGCGGCAAGACGACCAAGATAGACCTGCCGAAGAGCAACGTGCTGCAGTTCTTCACCGACAAGGGCAACAAAATCACCGTGCGCCCCAGCGGCACCGAGCCCAAGATCAAGTTCTACTTCTCGGTCAAGGGCGAGCTCTGCTGCAAGGAGTGCTTCGACAAGGTCAACGACGAACTCGACGCCAAGATCGAAAGCATCAAGCGCAGCATGAAGCTGGTGTAGAGACACCGGAAGCAGGCTGGTTTGCTTAAACAACCGCCTACTTGCCATAGTATTGGCGACAATTCTTTGCCGGGGTATATGTTTGTCGCAGAACATATACCCCGACAATCCCTATGAATACTATAATCTGGACACCGCAGGCAGCAGGCTGGTCAGCATTATGGACTCGATAGACAGCGTGGAGGCAATGTATGCAGAATAACAAATATATGCACTGGTTTAATTCCGCCAACGGGTTAAATCTGTATATGCGCATTACCCGTTTATTTCATCAAGGTAAAAGAACAATCCAGTGCGGGTTGCGCTGCGTATCATTCGACCACATGTGGTTCAAAGCCTACCACATGGTTCCAAAGAAAGAGTGACCACTGCCCCCACTCTGCAGGCCCGCGGGAAAACACAAAAGCCGCCGCCACACAATAAAAGCGTGTTTTCCACGTTAGGCATTAAAAATTCCATAAAAAAGAAGACCGCTATGATGAAGAACCTTGGATGGCAGATGTTTTTCGCCCTGCTGCTGGCCGACGCGGTGGCGGTGGTGATGTTTGCACTGCATGTGAATGTGAAGATTGTGATAATAGTGTCGGCCGTGGTGTTCGGCATACTGGCCGCGGTGATGGCCGCGTCGAGCTCTTCGCGCGAGAAAGGCCGCCGGCGCGAAGCCGAGGCAGCCGCCAAGATAGCCGAGCTGCAGGACCAGGTGGTGGAAGCCCAAAAGAAAAATGGACCTTCCATCTAAGATATTGCAGGAAGCGGTGGACCAGCTGTCCACCCTGCCGGGCGTCGGCAAGCGGTCGGCCCTGCGCTACGCGCTGCACCTGGTGCGCAGCGACGAGCATGAAGTGCGCGACCTCAGCGAGGCCCTGCTGCGCCTGAAGACCGACCTGCGCCGCTGCCGCTATTGCCACAACCTGAGCGACACCGAGGTGTGCCCGGTTTGCTCGTCGGAGAAACGACAGAAGGGCATAGTCTGTGTGGTGGAAAATGTGCAGGACGTGATGGCCATAGAGAACACTCAGCAGTACCGCGGACTGTACCATGTGCTGGGCGGCGTCATCTCGCCCATCGACGGCATCGGGCCTCAGGACCTCGAGATTGCAAGCCTGCTGCACCGCATACAGACCGCCGACCCGGCACCGGTCGAAGAGGTCATCCTCGCACTGCCCACCACCATGGAGGGCGACACAACCAATTTCTACATCAACCGCCAGCTTCAGCCGCTGGGTGTACGTGTGACCACCCTGGCCCGCGGCGTGGCCGTGGGCGACAGCCTTGAATATGCCGACGAGATCACCCTCGGCCGAAGCATCGTAGGACGCATCCCATTCAACCAATGAAACAACTACTGTTAGCAACACTGGTGCTGGCCATGGTGGCCTGCACACACAAAGCATCTGTGGCCGATGCACAGACTTCGGAACCTATAGCGGCAGCCAGCCATACCCTCGACGACGATATCGGCGAAATGCTCCTTGTGGGCTTCCGCGGCATCGCCGTGGACTCGACAGACCATATCTGGCGCGACCTGACGCATTTCCGCGTTGGCTCGGTCATCCTCTTCGACTATGACGCTGTCACCGGACGCCGCGGACGCAATATCACCAGCCGGCAGCAGGTGCAGAGCCTCTGCCGCCAGCTGCGCCGCGTGAAGCCCGACCTTCTGATAGGCATCGACCAGGAAGGCGGCCGCGTGAGCCGACTGCATAAGCGCTACGGATTTCCGCAGGTGGCCTCGGCCCAGGCCAGCGCCGACATGGGTGCCGACAGCGTGCGCGCTTGTGCCGTGCTGACGGCCAAGATGCTGCGAGAAGCCGGTATCAACCTCAACTTCGCCCCGGTGGCCGACGTCGATGTCAATCCGCAATGCCCGGTCATCGGTGCGCTGGAGCGCAGTTTCTCGACCGACCCGAAAGTGGTGACAGGCATGTGCCACATTTGGATTGACGAGCAGCGCCAACAGGGGGTTGCCAGCTGCTTGAAGCACTTCCCGGGCCACGGCTCGGCCACGGGCGACACGCACAAAGGCCTGGTCGACGTCAGCCGCACGTGGCAGCGCAGCGAACTGCAGCCCTACGAGGCCCTGAGCAGCGAGGCCCCGATGGTGATGACGGCCCACGTCGTCAACCGGCAGCTCGACCCCGACGGGCTCCCGGCATCGCTCTCGCCGCGCATCACCTCGCTGCTGCGCGACTCGCTCGGCTTCACCGGCGTCATCGTCACCGACGACCTGGCCATGGGCGCCATAGTGGACCATTACAGCTTCGAACGCGCCATAGCGATGGCTGTCGCAGCCGGAGCCGACCTCCTATGCCTCAGCAACAACGGCAAACAATACGACCCCGAGCAGGTGCCGCGTGCGGTGCGCACAATAAAGAAAATGATTGCGGACGGCACCATCGATGCCGCCCGCATACATGAATCGGCCGAGCGCGTACGTGCGCTCAAAGCCTCTCTTTCCTCTGGCGGAAGGTAAAGAAGTTGTTGGCTACAAAATTCCACATCGTCACAACGGCTGTGGCGATAATCTTTGCAACCCAGAAGTCCCAGTCGAGCGTGGTGTCGACAAATCGCGGCACGATGCTTACATCTTTCAGCAGGAATACTATGAGCGAATTAAGTCCCAGCCCTATGAGCGAGACAACGAAGAACTTGGCGTACTCGACACCCACTTTCTTGGAAGTGCTCCTCCACGTCCATATCCGGTTAAGGACATAGTTGCTCGTGGCGGCAAGTGTGAATCCGATGGCGTTTGACAGCAGATCCGGTATGCCGAAAATGCCTTTGCACAGAGCCGTCAAGCCGAAGTCGATAACAGCACCGCTGGCGCCCACGATGCCGAACTTCAGGAACTTGAATATCAGCGGACGCAACTCCATCAATTGAATACCTTCTGGTCGGGAGTATGGATAATACCGGTCTTGCGCACCTTTTGCTTTTTGTTGGTTTTCGACTTGCTGATGCGCGGGGCGGGTTTCTTGACGCGGGGTATGAATTCAAAGTCGCCCGGCTCGTTCACTTCGAGACCATAGACCTTGCGGGTGGCAAGGTTGCACTTGATATGCCAGAAGTGGCCGCACATGCCACGTGTGAGCAGCACATCGCTGGCCATTTTCTCGTCGCTTATATTGTCGTCCCAAAGGAAGTTGACCCATATGATATGGTCACCGCGGTCGTTGGTGAAACCGACATACTGACGGCGATAGTAGCGCATGTGCTCGTCGATGATCGGACAATCGCCTTGCTGGTTGAAGTGGTCGCGATTCACATAGTCGATGCGCTTCTGTATCAAGCGCTCGGCTTCATGTATCTCGGCGTCGGTCGGCGTGAAGCGTCCGTCCTGATTCTCGACGGTGAAGTCCACCTCCCAGTCCTGATGGAACGACCAGCCGTGGTAGTTGTTGCCCCACACCTCGGCCACCTTCCATTTCTCCGTCGGCTCTATATATTCCTGCGCGGTCATGACGGTGGTTGCTATAACCGCCACAAGTGCAAAAAACAGCTTCTTCATTGTCCTTTTTTTGTTAGTTTTCCGAATGCAAAAGTACTCATATTTCGACATCTGCGCAAATTTTTTTTCTAATTTGCAAAAATATAGTATATTTGCACTCTGAATTGGATAACGCAAAACAAACTAAAATATTATACAACATGAATAAATTTGTCACAGTAAAAGAGGCCGCCGACAAAATCAAAGACGGCATGACAGTCATGGTTGGCGGTTTCCTCGGAGTCGGAAACCCCATCGCTCTCATCGACGAACTCGTGGCCCGCAACGTGAAGGACCTGACCATCATCTGCAACGACACCGCCTATCCCGAAGTGGGCGTCGGCAAGCTTATCACCAACCATCAGGTGAAGGCCCTCATCGCCACCCATATCGGCACCAACAACAACACCATCGACCAGATGAACGCCGGCGAGCTGAAGGTCACCCTCCAGCCCCAGGGCACCCTGGCCGAGCAGATCCGCGCCGCCGGTGCAGGTCTCGGTGGCGTGCTGACCCAGACGGGTCTCGGCACCGTGGTTGAGAACGGCAAGCAGAAAGTCACCGTCGACGGCAAGGAGTACCTCCTCGAGAAACCCGTCCGTGCCGACGTCGCCATCATCGGCGCCAACATCAGCGACGAGGAAGGCAACCTGGTCTACAAAGGCACCAGCCAGAACTTCTGCCCCATGATGGCAACCGCCGCCGACACCGTCATCGTCGAACCCCAGGAGATCGTTGCCACCGGCAGCATCGCCCCGGAGAACGTCAAGACCCCCGGCATCTTCGTCGACTACATCATCAAGAAATAAACATCCAGCCAGTCAGGCCCTCAGCCTGACAAACGGCCAACGGGTGCTACCACAATCGTGGTGGCACCCGTTTCTTTTTCCCCTCGACGATCACCGCTGAATACCCATCAACCACCTATCTTACACTTATCTTCGCTATATCAACTCCTACTCTTCTCTTACAAAAGTAAGAGTTGGTATAGAGCAGAGTAAGAGGAGGTATAGGGAAGAGTAGGAGATGATGGCTACTTGATATTGATTTACAACGTATTACAACGCGTCGTTTTTGCCTCAAAAATCATAAAAACAGCAAATTGATGATACACCCCACGATATGGAGTTAACATACTTCATATCAGCGATTTAATCCATAAACAAGGTTGTATGCTATGCATCATATGCACAGGTTGGAGTTTGTTGACTATGCGGTCGTTTATACTGTCCGCCGTGCTAATAATTCATCACGTTGAAGGCGTCCTTCGTGTGGCGGATTTCGGCGGTGGCGCCGCTGCCGACGATGGCGATGATGTCGAAGCGCAGGGGCTCGGTGCGGCGGGTGCGGCGCACGTAGTTGTTGGCCACGCGGATAATGTTCTGCCGCTTGCGGTGGTCGACGGCCTGCTCGGCGGTGAAGTAGTCCTCGTTGGTGCGCGTTTTCACCTCGATGACGGCCAGCTCGCCGTGGTCCAGCGCGATGATGTCCACCTCCTTGTGGTCCTTGCGGTAATGCCGCTCGAGGATGACGCACCCCTGCTCCTCCAGATACCGCGCCGATATCTGCTCCCCCGTCTCGCCCAGCTCCTTGGCCTCCTGCCGGCTCTCCACGCTCCGCTCCTTCGCCGGCGCAAACCGGAATTTCACTATCGCCATTGACTTCTTTTTTGAATTAATCCAAGCCTGCACAACCTTGCCGCAATGCCTTCAGGGCTGCGTTGGCAGATGACCGACATTTCTCTTATTGGTTTCCTCTGGCGGAACAACTCGATGAGGATTGCATCCTCATCTTTCTTCCAGGGTGAGTATGCCTTGGGATGAGTAAGTCTGCTTTGCGTTACATAGTTTGGAAAGTGAGGTTTTGTGTTTGTGAGGAGAGTTGTTATGTTGTCAAGTAAGTTGACAGGATTGATAGCGTTATTGGAAATTGACGCTACGCTGTCAGGCATATCTAATTGCGATAAATACAGTAAATCTGGGTCGCTGGGTAGGCCACCGATGCCGAGGAGGAGGTAGACGGGCATTCGGCGTTCCGTAGCATATTTCTCGAAAAGGGCTGCTCTGGCCGGCGGCAACAGTTCTTTGCTGATGTCTTGAGGCATGTGGCTCCGCCATTTGCACTCGATGGAGAAGGGTTGTCCGTCGTATTCGAGCACCAGGTCGGGGTTGCTGTTGCCTTCGGGGTAGATGCCGGGCAGGCTCTTGTCGCCGCGCCATTCCTTGAGGGTCAGTTTGTCGTTGTCTGCCACGCCCAGCAACTCCAGCACATAGTCTTCGAACTCGCGGCCTTTCAGCAGTTCGTCGTTCATGGTGAGCGACTTGACGCGCAGGTAGACGGTACTGTAGGGACGGTTGATGGCCTTGTGGATGGCGTGGATACCCATGTCTTCGTAGTACATGCGCAGCAGCCGCTTGTCCTCGGCCACCGTCCAGCGGTAAGGTTTCTCTATGGCTTCGGCGGCTTTCAGGTCGGCTTTGTCGAGCAGGTGGGTGACGTTGCTGTGCCCCGCCAGCAGACCGAAGATGCTGCCGTTGGGGTTGATATAGCCGCAGGCGATATGTTGCACCTGGCCGATGACCCATTGGTTGCGCAGGCGCGCCTCGAAGCCTTTGCCGTCGCTCTCCTCGCGTTGCAGTACGAGGACAAGCAGGCGGTCCTCTTTCAGCGCCTGCTCAATCTGCACGTTGTATGTATTGCGGAACTTGCCCGTCACCACCAGCACCGTTGGCACATGGCATACCAGCAGCGCTTTCAACACCTCCTCTTCCAGCTCCGACGTGTTAAAGCACACCGCGCACTGCCCCCTGTCGAACTCCTCCACCCACCGGAACACCTTCTCATAGCACCCCACCGGCGCCATCCTCGACGTCAAGAAAAGCGTCTTCTCCCGCCTCCAAAGCTCTTTGTTACCAATGGTTCTTACTACTTTCATCAAATTACTTGGGATTGTTTTTCATTCGTCTAGTTCGTTACGATTCTTTCTAATCACAATAGAAGCGCCTTTTTCTTTGGGTATGCAGTAAAAGGAATACAATGCTTCATTCTCTGCCTTGAATGCTTCTCTATCGAACTGCAGAACAGTCTTTGCTGGAGAATAACTAATACTATATCTGGACGATGAAAATGTATTCAAATGATGTTCCGTCATTTGTCGCATAATTCGAGAACGTAAATCGGCAATCTTTTCTTCAATGTCAGCCTTCTCCAGAAGAAGTCTGTCCAATTCCTGTTCTAAACCGTCAAACCAATCTTTATCGGGTGTTGTTTTATCAACATTCTCCGTTGATGTTGCATCTTTATGCTGTGGAATAGCATCTCCTCCTCCGGCTCTTTCTATCAGACATCCGGACAACTGTAGATAGCAACGTTCTTCGTCGTTTGAATCTTCGGGTTTCCACCAATGTGCAAGTGAAAGTCGGATAAGAGAACCAGCCTCAATTGTATCCAAGGGTTCTGCAGATCCGACATAGGAAATAGTGTATCCATATCGGTTTGACATATCGATGTAACGGTACTGCCAACGCCCACGGTTATTTTTATAGCCTAACAATCGTTTGTCATTAATCCAGAAACAGGTGCTGTAAGTCGGCACATCCTCTTTCGAAATATACAGTTTGTCCATATCGGTACACCTCAACTTGCCGTCGAACACAGAGAATAACGACCCACGAAAGATAGGTATATTGGAATTAAGCATCAACTCGGCAAAACGATTGACCGACATGTTTGGAACGTCAACCCGGTCTATCTTTATACGCCGCGTCACATTTACATCCTCGGTATGTGGATTAGGTCGACGCTGGTTCAGGTAGTAGTCAATGTCCCAGATATCCCAAATCGTATACGGGCATGTGTCGGCAGTTTCATGGTGGCCTCGTGCGTCGAGGAGCCGAACAGAACGTTGGTTGTCTACATCTACACCACCGACACATACAAGTTCACCGGCCATTCTCGTCCTTGAAACAATGATAATTTGTGCCATTACAGATGTTTTACTGGGTATCCAAATTGTTTGTGAAGTTTCTCGGACACAATCGACCGGTGACAGGCAAAGGGGGATGACTCGACGCAGAAAAAAGCTACCTTGGCTGCTCCCATTCCTTTGAGTTTCTCTACTAATGTACCGAAGTCGTAATCTACGATATGCCTCTTATAACCATCAATGAATACGTCGCCTAACAGGGTACGGTCTTTTTTCTGAATTCCAGCCAGTTTGTCTGCCTCTTTCTGCTTGTCTCGGATTTCTTTGGTAGGAGCCAAGTCCTTGAGGTAATCGTACAGGATTCCCATCTCTGCAAGTCTGTTTTGTAGCCGCTGGCTGTTCACAAAGGCATACTCGCTTCCACGGACTCCACGACGCTGCCGAATATCACAGAAAGTGTCGATATTGTTTTCGACAAGTTTATTGAAAAACTGCTGCTCGGTGGAGCCATAAACCCCGATGGTGTATATTTCCATTACTCGTAGGTTTTCCGTGAAACAAATGTCTCCTCGCCGAAGAGAGTCATGGTGCCAGCCCCTTTGGTTAGGATGGCCATTACCCTCTCCTGCGATTGACTTTTACCTACCCCCACGATATGGTTCATGGATATGCCGTGCTTGAGCAGTTCCTGCCCGATGAGTTTGCTGCGATGACATTTCTCAGGTTCTGACTCGCTGCACATCACGGCCACGTTAAGGCCTTTCTCTGCAGCGGTCAGCAGGCGGGTAAAACCTTCTTTAAAAAAGGGCATCTCTCGCACCTTGGCGTAGTCGATATGGCCGTCGGTATAACATGCAGGGTCGGAAGGAAGGCCACCGATAGTGTCACCCATATACACATATACGAAACCCCTCTTCTGCAGCAACGCCCGTAGTGCTTCCTGATTGAAGGACGGGTTCCATTTAGAGTAGGGCTTGGTACGTACATCAATAAGGTACTGGATACCAAACGACCTTAACTCCTCCTCGAACTCCTCGATGGTTTTGTTCCCGTGTCCTATGGAATATAACGTAGACATAATTTATTTCTTAGAAGCTGGGTAGCCCTCTCAGGCTGTCCAGCTTGTGTTGGAGAGATTGCTCTTTTAGCATTCGTGGCTGTTCATTATTTGTTGGTCTTAAACCCTATTGGCTTCCGCGGTTTGGCTTTCTCGTCTCGCAGTTGGTCGAGGGCGTTGTTGATGGCTTCTATCTGTAGAGCCACTTCGTTGTTGGTCTGCTCCTGCTGGTCGTTGATGTCGTTCTGGTCGTGTAAAAGTTCTTCAACGTAGGCATTCAATTGGTCAACTTTGTGAGAAATCTGCTCAACCTTCAAATCAACCGAAAGCATTGTGGTGATTGCCTGACGCATAGCGATAAATGCTCTTGTTACCACCACGCTCATCTGTACTGCGCTGGGACTTCTCAATACGGCAGCAAGCATTACAGCACCATGCTCCGTAAAGGCATAGGGAGGAGCCGTTTTTTTACGTTTGCTTAATGATGATGTCACAAATTGTGATATCATATCCGAATTGAGTAGCAGCTCCCATTCTTCTTCGGTGATTCTGAACATGAAATCGTCTGGAAACCGATCAATATTACGCTTAACTGCTTGGTTCAGTGTGGCTGTCTTTACACCATATATGGCAGCAAGGTCATAGTCAAGCATCACCTTTTGGCCTCTAATTTCATAGATGGCTTCCTTGATGTTTTCTGTTTGCTGACTGCTTGATATCACTAAATCATTGCTCATAAGTTGCTGTATTTCATTATGCGGTCACAATTTGTGATAGCATATATTTGAAGTCTGGAAGGCCTCTCGACCTTCCAGACTTGGTGGGAGAATATTACATCTCGCTCAGTTTCTTGTAGCCCTCGTAGCGCAACTTGGCGTTGCGCTCGGTGGCGACGAAGAGTTCTTCGGCTTCCTGGGGGAAGGTCTTCATCAGGGAGTTGTAGCGCACCTCGCCCATGATGGGAGCTGCGGAAGTTGAGTGCAACGCCAAACAAGGCCGGGAGCACCTTGAATAATCCATCAATGATTGCGAATGGTCTTGCTTGAGCATTGCCGAAATGTAGCAGCGTAGGCGTAGCCAAGTCGCGGAACTTATTAGCTCTTTCTTCTGGTCGGCTGTGCCGACGACTTCCCCTTCCCACGGGAGGCCGTAAAAAGAAATCTTCGGCGCCGTAGCGTGAGTGGGCAAACTGCGCGGAGGAACTAAAAGAACTCCGTGCGCTGGCCTTGACATGCGGGGTGCACCGACGGCTATGCCGGCGGTTCAGGTCCGCAGCATCGACAGCAGAGGACGGCCCCAGCGGGAGCCTTTCTTTTTGCCATTCATTATAAACCACTATTCCCATTCCTATTTGATAACGCCATTTTTAACAATCAATCATTCCGCTTTTATTAACGCCATTTTTTGATTAAACCAATCTATAAATTCCTTATTGATAACGCCATCTTTTATATATTATTGCCCGCAGGGCTACCTTTTTTCAATGGTCCGCGGCTATGCTACGCTTTGGGGTGAAACGATGTTGCAACATACGGAACAATAGTTGCAATAAAAATGCCACATACAGTCTTTTTTAAAACAATAAGATCCACAAAAAATCGTTATGAGTACATTGATTAACAATAGATAAACAACCAAACATTTGTGTTATATGGATAATGTATTGAAATCGCTGTATATCCGGTTGGATGCCAACTCAAATAATTTGACCAGTAGTGCTATCGGCCAAATCTTGGTGAAAATAATATATTCTAACGGAGGAAAAGCCACAAAGAAAGAAATTCTTGATAAGTATGCGGATATTTGTGGGAACAAGAAAACTAATTTTTTAGAGGTAACTAAAATTTTAGATTCACTTGTTGACGTTGATATTAAAAAACATGACAAGCAATATTATTTATCCACAACCAAATTTGATAAGATCAAAAAAGCAGAGGAAGAATCAAAACGTAGGAAAGAAGATATTTTGGATTGTTATTTTGCAAAATTATATTCAAGCAGAGAACAAATAACAGATTGGTTACAAGATATTTCTATCCTATTCTTTCAACAATTTTCAGATGATTGGATTTCTGATTTAGTAACTTCGCAACATGCTGTTTTGCGAAATGAAGCAAGCATCAAGGATATGGTTTTAAAACGTACAAAAGCCAATAAAAACCTAGACAAGAGAGACCTTGAAGAATTGTCCAAACGCTTTTTTAATTTCGTTGGAGATAATAAAAGTATTGTAGATGACTATTTGTGGGAATACGGCACCTCGGCATTTGCCGCGAAGCTAATCACTAATACGTATGGAGTTAATTCAATTACATTAGATGCTTTTAGAAACAGTAAGTGTATCTTCGATACGAATATTTTGTTGTTTATTGCCTTGGACAGCAGATTTAGAGAAGGAATTGTTGCGTTAGAGAAAGTATTTGAGGATCTCAATATAGAAGTAGGATATCTTTACATAACCAAAAAAGAATACCAAGATAAAGTGCATGGACAGCATGCAATGACTAAGCATAATATTGATGTTTATGGATATAATATAGCTTCGTTTCCTGATGATGATTTTACAAGTTGCGCAAAGTCTCGTGGTTGTAGAAATGCTGAAGATTTTGATGTTTTTTTTGATCAGATATCTTCACTCCCTGAATATGTCCATGATAAATGGCCTGTAAAATTATTGGACAATGATTCTGGTCTAGTTGAGGCGATAGACAAGGCTCAAGCAGATGAGTCAAAGAAAAATGAACTTAATACAATTTATCGAGGATTAAAAGGTCGAGATAAACGACAAAACGCTTTGCTTCACGATATTGGTCTACTCGAGGGTGTCGAATATTTACGTAAGAGTGAAAAATACTTTATTATTTCAGAAGAGACTTGCGTTAATAACTACTCAAAAAGAAGACCTTCTGCCGACAGACTCCCATTGGCAATTAGAATTGACACTCTAATTAATGTTCTTGCAGCAAATAATGGAGGCGACACTTTTGAGGCATCAAACTATGTTCCATTATTTGCTAATATCATTAGGTCAGGTCTTACACCCCAAAAGAAAACTTTTGAGCAAGAAGAATTGTTTAGGTTGTATGATATGGACCAACAAATTGCTCAACTGCCAGAGGAGGAGGTTAAAGACATTGCTTTAGAAATGCATGACTTAATGATGCAGGGTACAGATGAGAATGAATTGAGAAGGGTGTTGACTTCAAGAATAACTAAAGGAAAGATAAAATCCGTAACGGATTTAGAGTCTACAAGACAAGAATTAACACTTGTAAAAAATGAATCTGAAAGAAACAAAGATAGGGCTGACCATTATATGAGAATGTTGAAAGAAGATGTTAAACAGCAGGAGGAAACAAAGTATGATAAAGAAACTAAACGGCTGAAAAATAAATATAGGTGGTATATACCAGCAGTGATTGCTGTAATTAGTGCAATTGGAGTTATAATTTATTTAAACGTTTCAAATAGTGAGAAACTGGGTTGGTCTATCGTGGTTAGTATTGTTATTAATGTGATTTCAGATATTATTACAAATTGCTTTATGCTGAAAGAAAAGTTAAATGATAGAGCAAAAAAACGCGATAAAGAAGTGGCTGATGCTATTGAAAGAAGGATGGAAGAAATGTGTAGTAATGACCTTAAACAATAGCGTTTGATGTATTTCATATGTTTAAGAAATCAGAGGGTTGTTTTGCAATCCTCTGATTTTATTGTATAAAATAGCATATTAAAAGTCGAATAATATGTTGCCGTGATGCGGCAAAACGAATATAGGCTATTTTTTGAATTTAATGAGGAATTTGAAGATGGGGATTAAGAGGAGGCCGAGGAGGAAAGCTATTGCTATGGGTTTGATGGACAAAAGTGGAAATGATGATTCTGTTACGATTTCCCTCTGTGCTTTATCAAAATATAGTTTATTATTTTTTTGAATCGGTCTTTATTCTTTAGGTTATGAAATACATATATTGTAAGTTCTGTTTCAGATGCGCCGACCAGACATGCACCCTTTAATGATATTTCATTGTTTATTGTCGGCTGCTTTATCTGAGGGTTTTCGTCATTGCGTATGCAAATCAAAAACCCCATAGCCGAATTGTCTGTTGTATGTGTTAAATCCAATTCGGAGAGTAGCTTAAGAAACGCTGCTTTGTCTGTGGCTTTAATTAGCGTTATATCGAATTTAATGCCATCTATTTTATGGTTTTTCAAACAAACCGCTCTCGCTACTTCTTTTCGGTTTGAATAGTTACGATAAAACGTAGATTGCGCCGATGCAAAAATATTGATGGCCAAAAAGACAAGTATTATTGTTTTTTTCATAAGGCTGTTTCTATTGTGTTATTTAGCCATTGCTCTGCGCAAATGATATCACAATTGGCATCTGTGGAATAAATCTGTGGTTTCTGTTCCTTAGCATATGTTGTCACGGAACCTGCGATGACAATAAAACCGAGAATAGCTGCTGCTACTTTCCAATATCGGTGTAATACTACAACTCTGTTTTTGGCTTTATAACTGCAGTCTTTTCTGGCTAATGCAAGTGGAATTATGACGGATGCATCTGACGGCCATTTTTCTCGCACATCATTGTCGTTCAAGAATGCATCGAACAGGATTTCCAACTCTGATTGTTTTATGCTTCCCGCATAGAACAACTCCAGTAATTTTTCAACAGTATTCATAATTCTAATGGTACTAATGGTTATTTTTTTTCTTTCAACTTGCCGTGGGCGAGAGCCAATTGCTTTTTTACCGCAATAGGAGTCCTTTTTATTTTTAGCGCAATTTCAATGCAGGAATATCCTTCAATATCGTGGAGCCGAACTACATCTTTTTGTAACTTTGTTAGAGGAAACAATATGTCATCAATGTAGGAGAAGGATATCATGGAAGAACTTGTATTCGGAGACATTGCCAATATTTCCAATTCCCTATGTCTCTTTTGATTACGAAGAAACATTTTTGACATATTTGTAACCATCCCATACAAATACCCACGCGGATTAACCGAAACATCGCGTATATTATCTTGAGTTTTAATAAGGATGTAGAGATCCTGTACAATATCTTTGGCATCCTCTTTGTTTCCAACAATGGTTGCTGCTCTGAACAGCAGTATGTCATAAAGTTCCAGATAGATTTCTTCCATTATAACCATCATAAATTCCACGACAACCGAAAAGTAGGAGAATCCTTACAGGGTTCTCCTACTCTGCTCCTTTATTTTCTTTGTAGGAAACGATTCGTATACACAGGGATTAATCTTTGATGATATGTCCATTCCATCGACCAGTTTCAGGATCGAAACAAATATACACGGCATATCCTTCTAAAGTAGCCTCTACAATCCATTTGGTAAGCTCCTCTGGGTCAGCGGTCGAAATTTCTTCCTTAACTTTAGTGTGAAATACCTTTGTTTTTACACGCTGGACAGTCATTACATACTCCGTCTCAGTCTCGGACAGCGAGAATGTCGAGGCATTTCTCTCGCTATACTTTGTCAGCATTACCTTGGCGTGCACCTTTGAATAAAGATGTTCGTATGAGGTGTACACTTTTCCACTTTGACCGACAGAATAATAGTCCTTTGGAACAGTAAATACCTCTGTATAAGGAGTGCTGTAGTCGATAGCAGTTGACGTGGTTTTTTCCACGGGGATCGAATCGTTTTTGTCACAACTGGCAAAGGCAAATACAAACAATGCCATGGTTGCCAAAACACCATACCTAATTTTGTTTCTTTGCATGTTAATTCTTTTTTTATGGTTTAACGTTTAATTACCCCATTCGTGACGCGTCGTAAAATGAATGGTTTTGTAATATAGTTGCATAAACACACCTCAAAAGTGAATATTTGTAGAAAAAAAACGTAAAAATATCAATAATATTGCATAAGATGCCTGTAAACGAGAATAATATAAACGTCAAAAAAGTATAGAACCTATTTCTTGAGGTGACAGAAGAGTTTGATGAGGGGGATGAGGAGGAGGCCGAGGAGAAAGGCGATTAGGATGGGGGTGGTGGGGGATTTGTGGGTAGTGGGTTGAATGGGCGAGATGGGGTTGGTGATGGTTTCCTTTGTGTTCGTTTGGGTTGCGGTTTGGGTGGTGGCGTGAGTTTGGAGGGCGGTGCGGTCTTGGGTGGTTATTCTCTCGCGGTCGGTAATGGTGGTGAGTCTGGTTGTGTCGCCGTCGGTGTTGGTTTGGATGGTGATTGTGGTGGTTTCGCGGACGGTGTCGTGGACAGTGAGTGTAACGGTCTGACGGAGGGTGTCAGTCGCGGCCATCGTGCTGGTCTGCTGCATGACGGTCCTGCTGCTTCTGCAACTCATTGTAAACAGGGCAAGCGTCGCTATGAGGGCAGTCGTTAATCCTTTGTATCGCATTTCTCAGATGGTTTACTTCGGTGCGTAATTCCCTGACTTCACGCCGCAGGGGGTCGGCAATGTTTTCCTTGAACTCGTCGACGTACATCTTCGACAGGTTCATGTCCTTTTGGCGGTTGTCGGCCTTCAGGCTTTCGACCTCCTGACGATGGCGGCGGCGGTCGAACAGCCAGCCGCCACCGGCAACAAGGGTTAGGATGGATAGGATGATGTTCCAAAGGTTGTTCATATTTCAGTAAATCTCGATATTCTCCTATGCGCCTGTCGGCGCAAGAAATCTTGTAAATCTTGTAGATTATTCCGCTTTCAGCGGTTAAAGATTGTTTTCTTTGCACCATTGCTGGACATCAAAGCAGGGGCAGGCTTTGGCGGCGTACTCATTGTGTCCGTGGATGGAGGTGATGGGGTATTCTTCCATCAGGTCCTGGACAAGCTGGAGTAGAACAAGACGCTGCGCCTCGGTTCGGGTGTCGGTGGCGTGGCCGTCGGCATCAAGGCCGCCGACATAGGCGACGCCGATGCTTTGGACGTTGTGACCGGGGCAATGGGCGCCGACTTGCTCGATGGGACGGGCTGAATGGACGCTGCCGTCGGGATAGATGACGTAATGATAGCCAATGTCGTGCCAGCCGAGGCTCTTATGATAGCGGCGGATGCTCTCCACGGTGCAGTTGGCATCGGGGCGGGTGGCGGTGCAGTGGATGATGATTTCGGTGATGGTTCGCATTTCTTTATGGGCTTAGTGGGGTTAATAGGCTTAATGGGCGAAAGACAAAGGGGAGCAAGCCGACTGCCCGCGGTGCGGTCGGCTTGCTGGGGTTGGTGTTTAGGCGGCAGCGAGATAGAGAATGTTGACGGTGTCGCCTTTGGCGTAGTGGCTGGGGTCTTTGAAGGTGAGTTTGTTGTCGGTGAGAGTGTAGTCGGTGGGCGGCTGCATAAGGCCGTTGACGAAGACTCCCACGGCACTCTCGGCATAGGGAGGCTTGGTGAGGGAGATTTCGGCGGTGAAGTCCACGCTGTCGAGGGTGAGGACGGGAGGATTGGGGAAGGCAATCTCTTTCTCGGTGGCCACGACCTTGCCGCTGGAGAGGGCGAGGCTGACGACGGCCTTGGTGGTGGTGCCGCTTCCGGCGGTGTTGGAGGTGTTGACGCCTGTGACGGGAAGGGCGGTCTTGGCGACCTTAACGGCGGTGCCTTCCTTGGTGACAGCAGACACATATTTGCCTGTTTCGGCGCTGCCGCCGGTGACAGACTGCAGGGCGCCGCCTATGGCGTTGCTGACGGCATTGTCGATCTTTTCACTTGTTGCGGCTGCGGTGGCCAACTGGTCGGTCAAAGATGACCAATCATCGGATGCGGAGGGCGATACTACGCCGTCGAGTTGTTTTACTTTTAACTTTTGCATGATCTTTTATTTTTAATGGGTCTAGTGGGTTTAATGGGTTAATGGGATGGCTTTGAGGATGATTTCGTCGTCGCTCTCGATGCCGGGGATTTCGATGCCGTCGGCCTTGGTGCCATCGGTCAACTCTTTGTAGTCCTTGCCGAGGGTGTAGCGGAGGCCGTTGATATAGACTTCCAAGGTTCCAGCGACAAAGGGTTGTCGGCTGATGAAGAGTCCGGACAAGAAATCAATGCTCGCGGCCTTTATGATGCGCGGCACCAAGTCGGAAAGACGGACTTGTGCGGCGTTGCCGTCTGAATCGTAGCCCAAGGTGTTGAGTTTGGGGGCGGACGCAGGGTCGGCGGTCGGGAGGGTTGTGATTTCTAAATCTTCCATTGCTTTTTGATGATGGGCTTAATGGGTTTGATGGGCTTAATGGGCGACAACTAAAGTTGTCTACACCGAACGAAGCCTTTTTAGCTGGTGGTGAGGGTCAGGGGGCGGCTGTGGAGGGCGAGGGGACGCCCTCCGACGAGCAGACGGAAGGCCCGACGGGGCAGTCAGGGCGTGACGGTGTTGAGTTCGGGCTGGAGATAGACGGCGGCGGAGTTGATGCCACCGTAGCTGTTGACCGAGGCGATAATGGCCGAGTTGCTTTGGTAGGTGGCAAGGGCGGAGTTCTCGACATAGAAGAACTGAGTGCTGACCTTCAATGTGCCATCGACGGCCTCGCGGCTATGTACCCACACGGCGGCGCCGTTAGTAATCTCAACAGAGGTGGCGAGTTTGTTGTCAGCTACGGAGAAACCCAACTGACTGACGATGTTCCAAAGGGGCGTGTCGTCGGCAGTGCTCAACACCACCTTATAGCCGGTGATGGAGGCGCGAGGGGTTCGCGTCACCGTATCGACAGTCTGGATGCCGTGGAAGAAGGTAATTTGGTCGCCTTCGAGAAACGAAGCGTTGTTGTCGATGACGGCTTGCGAGAATTGCGCCACGGTGGTTGTCGCGCTGATGGTGAGTGAGCCGAGGGCAATGCTACTGACCAACTTGTTGTTGCTGTTCTTGGTCATGCTGATGCTGGGGAGACTGCCACGCGTAATCTGATAAGGTGCGAGGATGGCGCCGCCGTTGAGTTTCATACGCTTGGTGATGTACACCTTGACGACACCGAGGTTGGCCTGGATGAAGGCATTATAGACGGACATCTGCGGAGGCAGCTCCTCGAAGCCACGACGCAGCATAGAATCGAACTGCTTGTATATGGCGCCGAGGTTGGCCCATTGGGTGCGGATGTTCATCTGGCTTTGGGTGCGCAGAGGGGTGATGGGTTTGACGGGGGCCTCGCTGACGATGGTACCGACTTTAGTTTGGCGGTAGATATACTCACCCACCTTGCCCCGAATCTTTGTGTTGATTCCGAAAACTTTTGCCATTGTGTTTTACTTTTTAATGTTGGACTTTTTGTTTACTCGTCTTTGTGGCATGGCCTACATGTGCACCTGTGGGCTGGGCTTTGAAAGACGGGGCAAAAGTACAGGGGTGGCAAAAATCGGATTCGGGGATTGTCGGTTTATGGGGTGATAAAGGGGGCTTGGGGAGGATAAAGGAGGATATGAGGCGGAAATTAGGATGTGGAGAAGGGGTAAAAAGGGGTATGGACACCCTGATTTTTGAGAAAATCGGGGTGAATAGGGCAATAAAAAAGCCACGGCAAGCGAGAGGGGGGGGCTTGCCGTGGCTAAAAAAAGTAAGGAAAACCTACTGTTTCCCCAAATTATCTATTCTTCCATTTATCCGGAATAGTGTATCGCTTTCCATCTTTTTCCACAATGTCGGGCATTATAGCATTAAGGAAACGAGGAAGATTCTTTTTCATTTCAACAGGACGGCTGCGATGGTGAAGTAGATTATCTTTAAGGTCGTTGCTATAATTTGACGGTGGGAAGTACACTTTAATTGCAATATTCGGGTAACGTTTTTGAATCAGTTCCAAAGGAGGCACAAGATCGCTATCAGCACTGACAAGGGCAATGGTATCTGTTGCTCCAATGAGACAATCCTCTATCATTCGGATGGAAATGTTGACATCTGTTTTCTTCTCTTCTGGCCGAGAAATATCTCCTTTGCAATAAGGACATATAATATGCTTTTCAAGATACTTGCCGCGGACAATTTCGAAGCGGTCGCCATTAATCAATTTGTTCGCATTCAAAAATGCACTCTGTCGACTACTCTTGTCTGGATTTAGTGGGCTGGCAGTGAAATATACGACCTTTGTAAGTTCTTGTCCTTCTCCAAGGAAGCTTTCGCAAAGACGTACCATGTCAATCCAGTAGCATTTACGCCATACCTCATCGGCGTATTTGGAACGGCGGATACCATAATAGAAGTTAAAGCCGTCAATATAGAATGTTACTCGTTTTTTGTTCATTTTTATTTAATAAAAAAGCCACTAAAGAGTGGCTCATATCTCTACACGAAAGTAGAGCGATGCATTTCAATTTTCTGAATGCAAAGATACATACTATTTTCCAAATGGCAAAACTTTCTTTGAAAATAAATTGTAATTATTTGATAGAGAGAAATTAAAAATCGAAGGCAAAATGTGATTGCCCCCGATTTTCGTAGTGTTTTTTACAACAAATGTGCCAATTTAAATGTTAAGGCTATGGCTCGCCGAGGAAGGAGAAGATGATTTGGAGTTGTTTGGGGGAGAGGAGTTTGCGTTTGGGGGAGTAGGCGGTTCTGGAGAGTTCGGCCATCAATGGCTCATTGGTGTGGATTTCACGGGCGAGGAGTTTTCCTGCGCTCTCCTTGCTGCGGTCGGGGAAGTAGGCCATGGCAAGGTCTTGCTTGAACATAAATTGAGACATAAATAAAGGATTAAGTTAATAATTACATTGCCCGTAGGCAATGCGGAATTCAACATTAATCCCTTTGGTCTCAATGTTATATGTGATATATGGTTTCTGTTATGGCATATCTGGGGAGGGGATATGAAAGGGGCTGGCGTATGAATGTACATCAAACTTCTCACATGAAGAGAACGAAAGTAGCATTGCAGCGATTATTCATAGTTTTCGCACACGGAGCTGGCCTTTTTCATCGTACAGGAAACGGTGGTAGAAACATTCTACAAGGAGTGGAAACACAAAAAGGACAAAAAATGTGGCTGTGATAAGGCCGCCGATGATGACGATGGCAAGGGGGCGTTGGCTTTCGCTGCCTATGCCAGTGGAAAGGGCTGCAGGTAGAAGACCGAGGGTGGCCATCATGGCGGTCATAAGGATAGCTCGGATGCGGCCATGCATTGCCTCTTTTACTGCCTGTTCCAATGAACGATGGGTGCGCAATAGCGACCGTATGTCGGTGAGCATGATGACCCCATTTTGAATACATATGCCGAAAAGACAGATGAATCCTATACCTGCCGAAATGCTGAAATTGAACCCTGTTATCCACAGGATGAGCAGTCCTCCTACGGCAGCGGCAGGTACCCCGGTCAGCACCAAGGCAGCATCACGTCCATTGCCGAAGAGGAGATAGAGGATGAGGAAGATGAGCAGCAGACTTATAGGCACTACCTGCGTAAGGCGTCGACTTGCACGTTTCTGATTCTCAAAATCGCCGCTCCATTCAATGCGGTAGCCCTGCGGCAAGGGTACGGCCTTGCCAACGGCGACACGCGCCTCGTCGACGGCGCTGCCCATGTCGCGGTCGCGCACCGAGAACTTGACAGCACAATACCGCTCGTGGTTCTCGCGGTAAACTATGAGTGGGCCGACGATGGTGCGGATGGTAGCCAGCTCGCTGATGGGCAGCATGCTTGCATCGCGTGCCGGTACCAGGATACGTCCGATTTGTTCAGGGGTGTTGCGATAGGCGCTGTCATAGCGCACGACCAGGTCGAACTTCCGTTCGTCCTCGTAGACCTGTGTGGCGGCTTTGCCACCTATGGCCATCTCTATGGTTCGCTGCACGGCATCCTTCTCTACGCCATAACGTGCCAAGCGGCTCTCGTCGATTTCAATACGCAATTCAGGCTGCCCAATATTGCGCAGCACTCCGAGGTCGGCAATACCACGTATGGGACGCATGACGCTATCCACCATCAATGCCAATCGCTCAGCCTCATACAAGTCGGGTCCGAAAACTTTGGCCACAATGGCACCTTTCACACCGCTGACTGCCTCTTCGACGTTGTCGCTTATGGGTTGAGAGAAGTTGAAATCGATGCCCGCGTGACGTTCCAGCGTCGTCTGCATGTCGGCAATCAGCGCCTCTTTGCTGCGGTGCCCTTTCCATTGTCGATTGGGGTGCAGCTTGACGAAGAGCTCGATGTTGTAGAAACCCGTGGCGTCGGTGCCGTCGTTGGGGCGACCCGTCTGGGTCATCACCTCGCTCACCTCGTCGAACCGCACCACCTCGTTCCGCAGCCGGTTGGCCATCTTCACGCTCTCGCCGAGCGAGATGCTCTGCGGCATGGTGGCGCGGATGTAGATGCTTCCCTCGTCCATTTGCGGTAAAAACTCGGTGCCCAGAAGGAAGAAAACACCCAGGCCGCCAAGCGTCAGTACCACCGCCACTGGCACCACCACCCTGCGGCGACAGTGCAGCCAGGCAAAGACGCTGTCGCACACACGGTTCACCACCTCTAGGAAACGGTTGCGGTGCTCATGCACATCTTTCTTCAGCAACATCGACGATAGCACAGGGACCAGCGTCAGCGTGAAAACCAATGCTCCAAAAAGGGCAAAACTGAGCGTGAAAGCCAGTGGCGAGAACATCTTCCCCTCCACTTTCTGGAAGGCGAAGATGGGCATTAGAGCGGTGATGATGATGAGTTTGGAGAAGGCTACCGAACGGGCTTTCTCGTTGGCCGTCGCCCGGATGGCACCGCCCTTGCTCCATCGTGCAAAAGCCTCGCGCCCCATTCGCCGCTGGCGGTCGTCGAGCATCACGAAGATGCCCTCCACCATCACCACGGCACCATCGATGATGATTCCGAAATCGATGGCACCCATCGACAGCAGATTGGAACTCATTCCGCATAGCCGCAGACAGATAAAAGCAAACAAAAGAGCCAGCGGGATAACCACAGAGACGATGACCGTGGTACGCCAGTCACGCATGAAAAGCAACACCACGAGTGTCACCAGCAGTATGCCTTCCAGTACATTGTGCAGCACCGTCTTGATGGCTAGGTTTACAAGGTCTTCGCGGTCGTAGAAAGGTTCGATGGTCACATCGGCTGGCAACTCGCGCTGTATCTCGGCCATTTTCTCTTTCAGTGCGGCGATGACTTTCTCGCTGTTCTCACCCTTGTGCATCACCACGATGCCCTCTACCACATCATCTGCTCCGCCTCGTCCCACCTGTCCCAGCGGCGGTTTGTAGCTTTCGCTGACTGTGGCCACGTGGCGCACCAGTACCGGTACACCGCCGAGGTTCTTCACCACGATGTTGCCAATCTCCTCCGTGTTGTTCAGCAGGCCGATGCCGCGCACTACGTAGGCCTCGCCGCCGCGCTCTATCACGTCGCCGCCCACGTTGACATTGCTGCCCGCCAACGCCTCGTAGAGCTCGATGGCCGAGATGCCATATTGTGTCAGCCTCCCAGGTCGGCACTCACCTCAAAGGTGCGCACCTTGCCGCCGAAGCTCACCACGTCGGCTACTCCGGACACGCTGCGCAGCCGTCGCTCGATGACCCAATCCTGGAGGGTCTTCTGCTCGCTCACCGTGAGGCTGTCGCTATGCAGGGTGTAGCGATAGACCTCGCCCGTGGGGCCGTAGAGCGGTTGCACTTCGGGGCTCACGCCGTCGGGCAGGTCGGCATTGGAGAGTAGGTTGTATATCTGCTGCCGTGCAAAGTCGGCGTCGGCGTGGTCGTCGAAGAGCACCGTCACCACCGAGAGCCCGAAGAGCGTGGTGCTGCGGATGTCGGTCTTCTGCTGCACCGAGTTCATGGCTATCTCGATGGGGATGCTGACAAATTTCTCAATTTCTTCGGCCGAGCGGCCGGGCCATTGCGTGATGATGGTCACCTTGGTTTGCGTCACGTCGGGGAAGGCATCGACAGGCGTCTGCTGGAAGCACACCACGCCAGCCACCACCGCTACCGCCGTGAGCAGCAGCACCAATGTCCGCTGGCGCAGCGAGGTGCTGATAATGCGGTCGATAAGACTCATGGCTCAATATTTATTGTGGCGAACATGCCGGGCAGGAGGTGGCGGTCGCGATTTAAGAGGACTATGCGGACTTTCATGGTTTTGCTGTCGGGGTCGAGAGCGGAATAGACCTTGTCGACGGTGCCACGCCAGGTCTCGTCGGGATGGGCAAGGGTGGTGACGCTAACGGTGTCGCCTTCGTGCACACGACTGATGTCGCTCTCGTAGACGTCCCCCATCACCCATACCTTGCTGATGTCGGCCACCTCGAGCATGAGGTCGCCGGCCTGCACATACTGTCCGTTTGTCACCTCGCGCCGCAGCACGGTGCCTCGTCGCCAGGCACGGATGTCGCCCGTGGCCACCGCGGCCTGCTGTGAGAGGGCTGTCATTGCCACTTCGCAGCGTTCCATGGCCTCGGTCAGTTCGCGCTCCGATACCAGGCCGTCGTTGTAGAGCGACGATTTCAGCTTCATTTCCCTGTCGGCAAGGTAGTATTCTGATTCGACCTGCCGCCGCTGGATGTTGCGCTCGGCGGTTTCGCGTCCCAGCAGCCGGGCTATCAGCATGCCCGCACTCACGTCGTCGCCCACCTCAACGGTAAGCCCTTCCACCCTGCCGTCAACGGGCGCGACAATCCTCTCGGTGCGCGAAGGGTCTGCGACAACGGTGCCCGTCAGCGTGAGGGTGGCAACGGAGGCAGGCATCCCCGACGGTTTGGCAGATGGCAATACCGCTTCGATGGCAGACGGTGCCGTAATCTCGGCATCCTGCCCGCCATTGCAGGCAACGAACAAAAGGGCTACGGCCAGTGAAAGTGAAGTTGTCGTTTTCGTCATCATTATCTTTTTTTATTGTCTGTCAACTATTCTATACACTTCCGCTCCGGTGGCCAGGTTGTAGTCGAGAGCTGCCGTGAGGAGGGCTCCGCGCGCGGCCACCGTCATCTCCTGCGCTTCGCGCCAGGCGGTGTAGATATCTATCAGTTCGAGCAACGAGAGGTTGTGGGCAAGGTATTGCCGTTCCACACCCTCAATATCCCACTCGGCGAGGCTATCGGATTCCGCCACCAGACAGCGGCATTGCGCCAGACGTTCTGCGGCAAGGGCCAGCTGCTGACATTGCTCGCGCTCGGCCGCCGCAAGCATCGTCTGCCGCCGGTCGCGCTCCACCTCAGCACTGCGGATAGCGCCGCGATTGCGGTCGAAGAGAGGCAGCGTGATACTGGCCCCCACGGCCCAGAAGTTGTGACCTATGTTGCCGTTCTTGTCATACTCCACGCCCACGTTCACCCGTGGCCAAGCCAACGCTTTCTGTAGCCGAATTTCGGCATCGGCGGCTTCGCAGAGCGATGCATGGTAGCGCAGCAGTGCCGACTGTTCCAAGATGCTGTCAGAGGGAGCCGGCTCGTCGTTCAGATCAAGTTCCCCGATGCCGAACCCCGTCTCTTCCAGTCCTAGCATTACGGCCAATGCCGTTTTGCACTCGGCCACCGTAGCCTGGCGTTCCAACTGTTCCGAGAGCAGACCCAGGCGCAGGGTTTCCAGCCGTCGCACCTCCACCAGTGATACCGCCTGCGGGTTGCGGCGGTAGGCGTCGAGGATGCGCTCCACGCTCTCGAGTTCGCCCCCTATCAATGCCGCCCTGCGCTGCACCGCCCACAGCTCGCACAGTTGCCGTTTCATCTGCATAGAGAGGCTGAAAGCCGTCCAGTCGTAGTCGGCCTGCGAGGCCCGTAGTTCGGCATCGGAGCGGCCAATGCGGTGGCTGCGACCGATGGGCAGCGGCTGGCTGACGCTGATGTCCACCTCGCCGTCGTTGCCGGGGTCGAGCCAGCGGCTGTTCAGGGGGTTATAGAGATTGTAGATACCGCTCACCTCGGGGTTCTCCCAGCGTCGTGCCTGCCGGGCGTTGGCTTCAGCCTCGGTGCAGGCGAGGCGTGACAAGCGGAGCTCGGCATTGCGCTCGGCAAGGAGCTGTTCGGCCTGAAGGACCGTGAGCGTGTCGATAATCTCCGTGTGGACGCTGTCTGCGCCGTCGCCCGCCCCACCTACACCACTGAAAGCCAGAAAAATAGTCAGAATTGCATTTCCATAAAACATGCTGCAAAGATACCGACTCTCCACGTGTCAGCACATTAGAAACCTCATAGATAGGATTAGAAAACTGTAAGGAAGGGAGACCTGCTATTTTGAAAAGCGGATGGTGAAGATGGTGTTCTCTGAGGATGAGGTGACGGTGAGCTGGGCACCGTTGCGCTGGAGCAGGGTGTGGGCCAAGGCGAGGCCGATGCCGTGGCCGGGGATGCCGTCGGCGTTGGCGGCACGGTAGAAGGGGTCGAAGATGTGTTCCAGCTCCTCGGCGGGGATGGGGCTGCCGTGGTTGGTGACGGAGACGGTGGGATATTCGGCATGGACCACCACGGAGCTCCCGTCGCCGTATTTGACGGCGTTGCCGATAAGGTTCCTTATGGCGATGTACAGCGCATCGGAGTCCATCTTCACGCGGAAGGAACCGTGGATATAAAGATTGTGGGGAGGCAACTCGTACTGGAAGAACCATTCCGAAAGGTCGATGCTCTCTGCTTTCTGCGGACGGTTGCGTGCATCGTCGATTGCCAGCAGTTGTATGATGATACCATTGATGCGGTCGACCTGTTTTGCGATGCGCATCAGTGCCGAGCGGTATTCTTCGGGACTGCGGTCGCGCAACAGGGTCACGTCGCATTCGCCACTGATGACGGCCAGCGGGTTGTTGATTTCGTGCTGTGCATTGTTGACAAACATTTTCTCGGTCTGATAATTCTGGTCGATGCGGTTCACCATACGCGATGCCCAGAGGCGGCTGACGAGCCATAGCAGCAGCGAGGCACCGAGGACGAACACCACCAGCAGCAGACGCATGGTGTGGGCAATCTCGTCGCCGTAAGGGTTGCGGCTCAGCACCACGCTGGCGAACGTGCCGCTGTTGTCGTAGTAGAGCAGGGCTGTGCCCACCTCGCCCTCGTGGTCGAAGTGGACAACCTCGCCACGAAGCAACGAGGCGATCTGGGAACCTGTGAGTAGCGAGGAAAGTGCAGTCTCGATACTGTCTTTGGGGACGAATAGCTCTCGCGAGGTAGGAATGGCATGTTGGCTGCGCTGCA